>JAMOBH010000321.1:0-6411 GCA_039908085.1 Magnetococcus sp. YQC-5 | reverse complement strand
CCCCCCCCCCCCCCCCCCCCCAGGTCTTGATTTTTTATGGTTTCAAAACCTCCTCGTTGACAGAAAATCCCAGTTTCTCGACAAGAACAGTCAGGGAAACCAAAGCGAGATTGAAATCAAGTCGATCCATATGCAGATCCAAACGGTTCAGTTCATCCATGGCACTACTGTCGGCCCCGGCCAAGAGTGGTTTGAGTTGCTCGAAAATGTCTACCGCTTCAAAGTTGACGTCATGCAGGTAGCGGGATAACTGTTTCAGCAGGGGGATTACAGCCGTCTGATCGACTGGATCTGATAGATGATTCGCATCCCCAACAAGAGGTGTCACTTCAGTCATATTTTGCAGGGTTGCAATCGATTCCATGACTTCATTGAGACATGTTTCAAAATCTTCCAACAACATGGGCCATGTTTCACGTTCTTGTTGCTTGATGCCCCTTTCCAGCTTGGCCGCTGCCGCAGAAAGCGATTTGGCGGAGAAATTGCCCGCCATGCCCTTGATGGAATGGGCCAGGAGTTGAGCAGATGCCAGATCATCCTGACGTTTGTCATGCAAAAGCTTGCGGATCACTTCACCTGCTGATGAAAAATCCCGATGAAATTCCAACAAGAGCGACCGTAACAGTTTATGGTTGTTGTTGATGCGCTCCATGGCTGAGGATATCTCAATACCTGGCATGATTCTTGGCAGAGCATGGGATATCTCGCAGGTTGAAGCTTGATTATTTGATAATATTTCAATAGGCGGTATTTTGACCCTCTGTGGTTCGATCCAACGGGTCAAGACAGTAAAAAGCTGTTTTTTGTCAATGGGTTTGCTGACATGGTCATTCATACCCGCTGCCAAAGATTTTTCTCGATCTCCTGCCATGGCATGAGCCGTCATGGCGATGATGGGTAGTTCTTGCAGATGGGCGACCTCACGGATTTTACGGGTTGCAGTATAACCATCCATCTTTGGCATCTGAATATCCATGAACACGATATCAAAGTTGGATTCCAGTGCTTTTAGCACCCCCTCTTGACCCTCTTCAGCCATCTCGACGATCAGCCCCAACCCTTGAAAAATTTCACCAGCCACCTGCCGATTAATGGCGTTGTCTTCAACCAACAACACTCTGGCTCCTTCAACCCGTGCCATCACACCGCTTGGATCAATGGGACTCAATCCGGGACGATAAATTTTCTCAACCTCCTGGCCAAACACTTCCATGATGGTGTCAAACAGCAAAGAACAATTGACCGGTTTGATGAGGGTCGCGTCCACACCCGCCTGTTGACTGCGATTTTTGACGGTTTCTTCTTGTTGATCTCCAATCATCAGAATGATTTTTGGACAGGCATCCGCTCCTGCCCGTGAAGCGGTATCCATGATCTTTTGCACAGTTACCATACCGTCCATCTCTGGCATCATCCAGTCCAGCAACACCAGTGGATAGGTATTCCCATGGGTCAACCCTCGCTCAATTTCCTGCACCGCCCTGGGGCCTGAACTGACATCTGTGACAGAAAATGTAAAATGTTCCAGCATTTCTTTCAGCGCATGCCTGGCTGCGGCATGATCATCCACAAGCAAGACGCGCAGGTTTTGCATGGGCGTGGGGGGTGTCATCTCGTCGCTTTCACGTTCGATTTGTCGTGGCAATGTGACGGTAAAGAAAAAGGTACTCCCTTGGGAGGGGGTGCTTTTCAGCCAGATTTCACCACCGAGCAGGCCGACCAGACGTTTGCAAATCGCCAGACCGAGACCCGTGCCGCCAAATTTTCGGGTTGTGGAGCCATCCGCTTGCACAAAGGAATGAAACAGTTTGGCACTCTGCTCTTCGGTCATGCCAATACCGGAATCTTGGATAGAGAATTCGAGATGAACGTGATTCGACTTCTGGTTGGCGGTGGGTTCGAGTGTCCTGACAGCAACCTCGATTTGTCCCTCATCCGTGAACTTGATGGCATTGCCAATCAGGTTCATCAGAATTTGTTCGAGTCGCAAAGGATCCCCGGTCAAAATGGTGCGGCACTCTGCGGACATATGCAGAATTAATTCGATATTTTTTGCACAAACCTGACTGCGAAAGAGATCCGACAGATGATCAAAAACATCCCGCAACAAGAAATCAACTGACTCCAGCTCCAACTTGCCTGCTTCTATTTTGGAGAAATCCAGGATATCGTTGATGATGCGTAACAAAGAACGCGCGGCGTTGGCGACCTTGATCAAATAATCGCGACTTTTCGGGGTGAGCTGTGTTTGCAGAGCCAGATCCGTCAAACCGATGATTGCATTCATGGGGGTGCGGATTTCATGGCTCATGCTGGCGATAAAGTAAGATTTGGTGCGATTGGCATCTTCTGCCAATTCTTTGGCCTGCCGCATGGATGTCGCTTGATATACGGTCAATTTTCGCAAAGGAAAAAAGAGCGACAAACCGATGAGCGTGCTGAAAAACAGGGTGATCAGACAAGGGATCAACAAGGGATATAACGAGAGTGAAATCTCCACTGCACCAATTGGTTCCCCGTAATCGTACAATTTTTCCGTGCTTGTCAATCGCGGCCAAGGGAGTGATTGCAGCATGTTCCCCGCCTCATAGGTCTGACCGCCAACGAAATAAAAAACACGCACGGATGTGTTCGGCATATGAACATCCTCCAGAACCGCTTTCATGCGAATGGCCTGGGAATGCCAAGTGACGGGATTGCTGCTGATAAATTTATTCAACAGAATACCGTGAGTTCGGAGTTCCAAGGTCAGCTTTTTGTCCGCATGGTCCAAGCTCAGGAACAGATGAACGAGAGGTGGCAGCAGAATGACCAGACCCGTTATGGCACCGACCATAACAGTCACGAGCCGCAGCAATGAGGTGGAGTATCCCAGACTCCTGATGGCATTGAAATATCGCATACCGTCAGCGTTTAATCACAGAAATTCCGAATTGCGCTAACAAGGCACGTGCTTGGGCAGAATGGATAAAATCGACCATTCCACGAACAGGTTCGGATGCCTCGGTTCTGGTCACCACGAATAATGGTTTTGAATGTAAATAACTATTATTTTCCAACGCTTCAACAGTCGGTGCTTTGCCATCCAGAATCAATCCCTTGAGGGGACGATTTTCCGCCAAAATGAGTGTCAATGCCACTGCCCCCAATCCGCCCGGTACTTTCTCGACCATGTCAGCGAGATCAATATCGGTATCCGCCATAGCGGAACCGGGAGCGCGATGGGCATGAGCGGTGGTTATCGCTTCATCCATGGCCGGAGAGAGACTTTTCAGCAGTGTCGTATCTGCGTCGGCGGCAGGACGCAGGACCACCCTCACCCGTGAGCCATCTGGCCAAACTTTCTGACGCCCGGCGTACATCTCGGTCAACTGGGCCATGCTGATATTGGTCACAGGCAGGTTTTTGTGGACGACAAAGATAAATGGGGAACGGCCTATCCACTCTTGTGTCAATCCGGTTGACTCTTCTTCTTTCTTCAGGGGACGCCCAGTCAGAGCCACATCCAACTGATGGGTGGTCAACGCCTTGATGGCACCACTACTACCCATCGGTGGGAGAAGAAACTGCCACTGGATCTCTGGATGCTGTTGACGATAGGCCTCAGTGACCTGTTTTATGGTAGAGATTGCGGCACCCGTGCCACTGATGCGAATGGGACCAGCCCAAGCCGTCGAGCCAACCAACAGGAGAATAACAATGAAAGACCAGTTTGACAGCCATGGCTTGTTTTTCATGGAGCGACTCTTTTATGGATGGTTTGGGTTATGCCGCCATTCCCAACAATACCGCGCCTTGGCCGCCGATACGCGAGACGATGAGATCAAGGGATGCAATATACGCGAATCAGCTTGATCTGAAAAGGATTTCTCGTTACAACGGATTCATGGGAGAGAGCTAATTGTATATTTTCAAATGGTTATAGCGTTATTGCCCATCACTTCAAGCGCACTATATCTTTTGGCATCCTCGCTGCCGAAAATTTTTTTAAAGGCAAATCAATGCGCGGATCGATGAATTTCATGACGTATTCCTTGCAGTTGACCGGGCAAAACTGTCTGATGCTTCATTGTCCTGTGAAATCGGGTATGCCGTCAATCAAAACCAGTCAGAATTGGGCCAAAAAAAAACGGGCTTTTTTGAATTCCATCGCGGAGATATGAAACATCTACTAATATTTACAGATATAATATAAACCGCCAAGACCAATAAAGTTGGAGAAATACGCCTGTCTGCGCCACGCCCAAATCAGGCTGATTCAACCCAAAACAGGGGATACACAGCACACATTCTCGCAAATCAGCAAACAGGATTTTCAGGAAACATGGGACAAGCCTGTTTGAGGAAGGTTTGATCCAGGGGCCTTCGGTGGTACACTGCAAATGGACTCCAAACACCAACCCTGGCCACACATTGTAAACGAGCCTCCTATGAAGAAAGTGGAAGTCTTGGCCCCGGCAGGAAATCTGCCCTCCTTGCGCGCCGCAGTGGACAACGGTGCTGACGCAGTCTATTTCGGCTTTCGCGATGCCACCAACGCCCGCAATTTCGAAGGGCTGAACTTCTCCGAAACCGAAGCTGCCCAAGGAATTCAATATGCACGTCAGCATGGTGTCAAAGCCAATGTGGTCTTGAACACGTTTCCCCAGGTCGGTTCTCCCGAACCCTGGTATCACGCCGTTGATGTCGCTGCCAAACTGAAAGCCGATGCCATCATCCTGGCCAATCTGGCCCTGCTCCAGTATTGCAAAGAACGCTATCCCCATCTGCCCATTCATCTGTCCGTGCAAGCCTCGGCCAGCAACGTCGAAGCCATCCGTTTTTATCAACGTCATTTCAATATTGTCCGCGTCATTCTGCCCAGAGTGTTGACCGCCCCCGAAATCCGCCAACTCCACGAAAAAACCACCGTCGAATTGGAAGTCTTCGCCTTTGGCGGCTTGTGCGTCATGGCTGAAGGACGCTGTCACCTCTCCTCATTTGTAACCGGTGTCTCGCCCAATATCGAAGGGGTCTGTTCCCCGGCCAGGGCCGTAAGGTTCGAAAATCATGGCGACAAATTGCAAACCCGGCTTGGTGGTGCCCTGATCGCTCAATACGAGGCCGGAGAAGATGCAGCCTACCCCACCATCTGCAAAGGACGTTTCCAGGCCAATGGTCGCGTTTATCACGTCATGGAAGAACCAGGTTCACTCAATATCCTGGAAATACTCCCACAAGTGATCGAAGCCGGAGTCGCTTCCCTCAAGATCGAAGGTCGGCAACGAACCAAATCCTATGTGGGAACCGTCACCAAAATTCTGCGTCAGGCCGTGGATGAATATTATCGTGCCCCAGAATCCTATCGGGCCAAAGGATCCTGGATCCGCGCCTTGAACGCCACCTCCGAAGGCACGACGCACACCCTGGGAACCTATGAGGAGAGTTGGCAATAATGAAAATATCCATTGGTCCGGTCCTTTTCGAGTGGGGCAAAGCCGGGGTGAGGGATTTCTATCGCCGCATGGCTTATGAAACATCAGCCCATGTGTTGTATCTGGGTGAGGTGGTCTGTTCCAAGCGTCACCATTTGCTCCCCGAAGATCTGGCTGATTTGGCGCGTGAATTGATCCCGTCAGGCAAAGAAATCATCTTTTCCACCCTGGGACTCGTCATGAGCGATGAAGAACAGCAAGAACTCCATCGTTGCATGGCTCTGGCTCAAGAACTGGGCCTGAAAGTGGAAGCCAATGACATGGCCGGAATAGGTGTCGGCGAAGGGCATCCCCTGGTGGCCGGACCTCATGTCAATGTCTACAACCCGGAAACGCTCGCCTTTTTGCAGGGCGTGGGGGTGAACCGCATGGTGTTTCCCGTGGAGTTGTCCAGTGAGTCCATGGCCGGCATCATGGGGCATGGGCGGAAAAATCCCGTTGAATTCGAAGTATTTGCGCATGGTCGTCTGCCTTTGACCTTTTCCGCCCGCTGCTATACGGCACGAGCCTTTCGCCTCTCCAAGGCCAACTGTCAGTATAAATGCGCTGACTTCCCCGATGGCATGATCACCCGTACCCAGGAGGGCGAAGGCTTGCTCTGTATGAATGGCGTACAAACCATGTCAGAAAAAGTCTATACTCTGATTGAAGAAACAAACCAGTTGCAGGAAATGGGAATCAATCTGGTGCGACTCTCTCCACAAAGTCGTCATATGACCGAAATCGTCGCGCTTTGGCAAGCGCGCCTGGATGGCCGGCTGGATGCCACGGAAACCATGGCTCGACTGGTCGAACTCAACGACGGAGAGCCTTTTTGCAATGGTTATTTCCATGGCCTGCCCGGCATGCGGTATCATAAAAATCAAAACCATGGGGGGCGGGGAACCGCCCCCCAAACCCCCCACCCATTTTTTTTAATATTTTTTAAAAAAAAACA
>JAMOBH010000320.1:0-6466 GCA_039908085.1 Magnetococcus sp. YQC-5 | reverse complement strand
GTTTGCTTGATGCCATTGACGACGAAGATGAAACATATGTTATTAATGATAGCTATGATGACTATACAGATTTTTAGCTTACTATCTCGTTAATTGGGTCAAGCTATAAACATGGAAATCATTGAATTCGAGGAGAACCAAAAAATGCGTTATGTTTCGAGTATGGAACGGTATCTAGTGGAACGGACCCGTAAGGAAAGTGAGGCCAAAATGTTAATGCGTCAGTTGCAACGCCGTTTTGGTGAAGTGCCAGCGTGGGCCAGTGAAAAGCTTGATAAGGCTGAATCACCTGCTTTGGAGGAATGGGGGCTGCGGCTTTTGGATGCACAATCACTTGATGAGGTGTTTGCTGACACTGTGTGATTTTTGATCGAATGGGTGATCTCTTTGTCAAAAGAGCTTGATAATCGGTTGAATAAAGAAATCATTGGATTTGAGGAGAAACAAAAATTGCGTTATGTTTCGAGTATGGAACGGTATCTGGAAGAACGGGCTCGTAATGAAATTGAGGCCAAAATGTTAATGCGCCTGTTGCAACGGCGTTTTGGTGAAGTGCCAGCGTGGGCCAGTGAAAAGCTTGACAATGCCGAATCACCTGCTTTGGAGGAATGGGGGGTGCGGCTTTTGGACGCACAATCGCTTGACGAAGTGTTCGCTGACCTTGTGTGATGGGGAGATAAGACAAGTACCAGCCAAGATTCATCTGGCATTGTTGCACCTCAATTCCAGACTGAACATGTTCCAAATATGAGTTGTGAAAGCACCATTGCAACCCATCCAAGCAGCTCGGTTGCCCCGTCAGGCGGCAGCCATCATCTCTTGCATACAGCAAATCCATCACATTCTGTGTGGTTTCATGGTACTTTCACGAGGCGGAAGCCCAAGTTATTCCTCTTTCCGCCTGGATCATAATAGCCTCGATTGGCTGAACGCAGGGTCTCTGAACTGGTGTTAAAGCCTCCGCCCCGGTTGCACCGATACGTGCCTTCCAACCACGACCACCACGCTTTCCACCACCACGATCATTCCAACCACGACAACCACGGTTTCCACCACCACCTCATCCATTGCAGTCAAACATCCACCCACCATCACGGGAACTCCATCTCCTACAGCCTCTTCTGGTATTGCATACAGTTTCATCCCCGTGGCCAGTGACGCCGATGGCGATGCCCTCTCTTTCAGTATCAAAAACATGCCACCATGGGCGCAATTCAATACAACCACGGGTGCCCTCACCGGCACCCCGGTTGCGAAAGATTACGGCATCTATGGCGGCATCATTCTTTCAGTTACCGCAGGTTCGGATACCGTCACGTTGCCTCCCTTCGAGATCACTGTGGCAGACTTGGTCAATCCATCAGTGGTCATTTATTATCCGGCTGATGGTTCCGCGTTCAATGCAGAAAGCTCTTTGTCCGCCATTTCCGGGTCGATTACCGATCCCTCCAGGGTTGGCATGAGCAAAGTCGAACTGCAAATCACCGACGGCACGCTCTATATGGTTGGGGAGAGTGGAACCACTCAAGGACTCGTGCCCAATCAATCCTCCTGGGTTCTTGCCAAAACAACGGATGAATGGAAATCGTGGTATTTTGTGACCTCAAACTCACTGTGGCAATCTGGCAAGACCTACACCATTACAGCGCGCGCTACTGACAAAACCGGAAAAACCACTACAACCACAAGCAAGTTCACTTATACAGACAAAATCGTCGTCTCTGGAGCCATTCTGGATGGCAGTGGCAAACCCATTCAGGACGTGACCATCACTTTTGCTGATGACAAGAAAAGAACATCAACCATTGCAACCGATACAACTGGTAAATATCAATGGATCGTGCCGAATTCCGGATGGTCCGGCAAGATCACGCCGACCAAACCGGGTTATACCTTCACTCCGGCAGAACTTTCCATGACCTCCATCTCAACCAACCAGCTCAACAGCCATTTCACCGCCACTGCCGTGGAATCGGAACAGGATGCGCGTGTCATCATCGTGGCCGGAGGCGATCTTGAGGATTATCTGTGGCCTGCCACCAAGGGGGTGGCCAATTTCGCGTATACCGTGCTGCGCAAAAAAGGCATCTCCAAGCAGAATATCCGCTATCTTGGCATGGACATCCATCAAGATCTGGACAACGACAAGGTCAGTGACATCCACGGTCTGGCCAGTTCCGCCGCATTGCAAGACGCCATCACCAACTGGGCAGGTGCCTATGTCAACAGCAAGAAACCCTTGATTCTTTATATGGTGGACCATGGGCTTGAAGACCAGTTCCTGATCACCAAACCCAAACAGGGTAAAGCCGATATCGTCACATCCGCCAAATTGGCTGAGTGGCTGGATGCCTTGCAAACCAAAACCGGGGCCAAGGTGATTGTGATCATGGATTCATGTTACTCCGGCAGTTTCATGCATGCACTGATCCCGCCCAAGGGGATCTCAAGAATTATCATCACCAGTACGGACACCAAGGAGTTGGCCTATTTTGCTTCTGACGGGGATCAATCATTTTCCAGTTTTTTCTGGAAATACATTCTGATGGGCAAGAATCTGCGTGACAGTTTCGCCGCCAGTGTCCATGCGAGCCGCTCTGCCAGCCGCAATCAACAAAATCCCATCCTGGATGCCGACTCCGATGGGGTCTACTCTCCCACCAAGGATACTTCCCTTGTCAGTACGACCTATTTGGGTACTCCGTTTTTCACGGCAGCGGTGTTCCCGGAAATCACCGACTCCATCCCTGATTCCTACATGGAAGAAAAAGGCGTTGGTCTGAATCTTTGGGTTCAACTTTCGCAAGATGCCAGTAAAATCGACCGGGTCTGGGGCGTGGTCGTCCCACCGGGAAGTAATGATGGTAAGGAACCAATTACCAACTTGTCTATTCTGGCGTTGAAATTCAATGCGGCAACCAGTCGGTATGAAGCGACTTTTGACAGCACGTTCATTGGTTTCAAGGGAACCGGACAGTATGTCGTCACTTTCTATGCCCAGGCCAACGACGGTGAACGATGGACTTCTTTGCCCAAATCCGTGACCATTCAAGTGGGCAAGGACGCATTCGAATCCGACAGCACCCCCACAGAGGCCAGCATTATTGTTGTCAATGATACCGTGTCTCAACGTCATAACACCCATCTGGGCAACGATGCCGATTGGGTCAAATTTTATGCCCTCAAGGATGTCACTTACGTCATTGAGGCCAGCAACCTTGGCAAAAATGCCGATCTGGTTCTGGAACTTTTTGACACGGATGGCGTGACCGCACTCATGAAAGCAGTCAATGATAAAGGTTTTGGGGTTGAGGAAAAAATCACATTCACCCCGACAAAAGAGGGGGTGTACTTCGTCAAAGCCAGCCAGTTCGGAGCCAACCTGTCTGGAGCCGATACACACTATGACCTTAAAGTCTACCGCCCTTATGGACCCATCATGATTCCGTTGGTGGCCCTGCTCACCAATCCTGATAAAACGCCCTTGGCCCATGCGGTGATTAAAACGGGTGGCAATGAAACGGCCATCACCGATTCTCAAGGCCGGTTCACGCTCATGACAGACACGGCCAATACGACCCTTGACTTGACCGTCAATGGAGCCCCGTCAGCTGCAACAGGCGTTCTGGTCAAATTTTCCGGGAAGACGCTTACGATCACCACGTCATCCAACCCGGCATCAACGGCCCCGGTCCTTGATGTGGACAAAAACGGCTCTGTGGATGCCACCGATGGGGTTTTGCTGCTGAGGAAGTTGAATGGTGCTTCCACAATTGATACCGGGGTAGCCCTTCCAAATGGTCAAACCAACGCCACCATTCTGACCAACATCAACGCCATTGCCGCCAAATTGGATGTGGATCAAAGCGGTTCGGTGGACGCTACCGATGGGGTGCTGATTCTGCGCAAATTGAATGGCGCATCCACCATTGATACAGGGGTGGTGCTGCCATCAGGCCAGACCAACAGCACGGTGTCGCAAGCTATTGAGATGCTTGCCAAATGACATCAAGCAAGGGCAGGGGGGCTTTCACTTGAGTCGGGACCAATCAGGGTGGGATCCACGACGCACAGGGTGGAATTTCGACGCACAGGGTGGAATGCCATAGCCCAGCTTTTCAATTTGAATTGGGCATCTTGGGTGTGCCCTCGAAAACCTCTTCCAGAGAATTGGCGAACAGGACTTTTTCTCCACAGCTTTCAATAATCTCCTGGTCCGCACCCGTGACTCGCATACTCACGGACTCCGCTATCTGACCAAATTTGCGGTGGAGTAGTTTAAGCAGCATGGCTGCGGCCCCATCCTGACGGCCTTCTTTAAGACCTTCCAACTTCCATTCTCTGGTCCACTCTTCCACGGTTTCCGCCAACATGGTATGTACCTCCTTCAGGTCGTTCATCTCTGGAATGAATTCCGGGATGGCAGGATTCTGTTTGGATAATCTTGGCAGCAAGATGCGGCCCAACCAGTTGGCAAAAGCCCGACGCAAATCCCGCTGTTCTGGAGTCTGCAACCAGACGTCCAATTCCTGCACTACCTGCCGGATATCGGCCAATGTGCGGCTTTTCTCCAAGCGAAACAAGGCAGCCACGACATTTTGCATCGATTTCAGCCCATCGATCTGATACCGATGTTCATCCACCAACATGTAGCGCATGCGTGGACAATAGACTTCCAGACTGGGCGGGAACGTCTCGATCAGGTCAGCGATATCCATGGCCGCAGTCCACGGACTTTTGCCATTATACAATACGATTGAAACCACAGGAGGAAATTTTTGACCAACCGGGATTTTTCCAGATTGGCGCAAATCCTGATAGAACAACTTCAAGTACAAGTCATTGCGCAAGGCCATGACATCATCCACTGTGGATTGCGGCTCCAGGATCAAATAAATGTATAACCACAACCCCATGCCGTGCCAACGGATTTTCCACACCAGATCATCCAACCGTTTGCGAAAGTCATCGGTTACGTAGACCTGATTGACCTTTTCCAGCGTGGAAAAATCCAACCCATTCACCCAATCCTCTCGCACAAATCCAACCAGCAGATCGCGTACCATGCGGGCATGGGAAAAAAGTTTGGCGTAACCAATATCATGTGCATTCATGTGTTGTTCTTTAAGATTTGATTTAAGGAGTGCCTTCCATGGGTGTTTTGACACTCTGACACAATAGTCTTATCCGAATCAACCCTTGGATCTTGATCATCATGTCTGGAGATGCGGATCGTGTGGAGTATGGCAACCAATGATTATACTGGATTTTCCTTGATGGCTTGGATGACATCCTGACGGGAAAAAAGGTAGGCAATCAGACCAGGAAACGTGCCCAGCATGCCCAGGATCCGAAAAACAAGAAAAATAGTTCCATAAGCCGCACCTGTTGGTGAGGTTTCAATCCATCGACATATCTGATCAAAGGTGGCCTCACCAACGCCAATGCCGCCTGGTGTCAGGGGAATGAAATTGGCCATCCATGCCCAAGGGGTGGCAAAGGCGTAATCTCCTGCTCCCAGCGATCCCAAGCCCATGGTGGTGGCAACCATCAGCAGAGCGATCAGCAGCATGGTCTGCGACAACAGGGAAAGTGCCGCTGCCTGCAACAACTGAGGTGATGAATCACGATAAAGGCGGATGATTTGCACAAAACGTAAAATCAAACGATTGATTCGACCAGGGTTGGGGGCAAATAAAAAGCTTCTCAGCAAGGTGTTCCGACGTGCGATCTGGTACAGCAGAAATGCCAGGGGAGGTCCACCAACCACCATGAGCAACACACCCAGGGCCATGTAACGCAAAGGTCCAATTTCAAACACCAAAGCTGGATTGGCCAAAACCGCCAGCAAACAAATGAACAGCATGACATACATCCCGATAGCACGATCCACAAATAATGAAAGTATGGCTTCCGGTCGATGTGAGGGCGCGGAGCGTATGGCATAGGCCATGCGCAATGCGTCGCCTGCCAGACCACCTCCTGGTAGAACCAGATTGAAAAAAAATCCGATGTAGGTGACCCGGTGTCCCCAGGAAAAAGGGAGGTCGATTTTTTGGGAATGCAACAGCAGTACCCACCGAAAAGCCACTGTGGAATAGGCAAGCATGTGCAATATCACGACAGCCAGCATGGTCCACGGGGCTGATGTCATGACGCCCAAGGCAGAGAAATCCAGTTTGCCCTGATACCATAGGTATCCGACCAATCCGAAGGCAAACACCATCTTGAGTAACGGCATGACCCATCGCCAAATCGTTTGCATGAAAGCTTTTTCCAATGGTCAGTTCAATTCGCTGGTATAATAATGCTGACACAATTTTTGAACAGGATGCCCTTCGGGTAAAAAGTCAAAGTCAAAACCCTGGGGGATGAATCCCCCAGACCCCCTCTTTTTTTTTTAATAATTTTAAAAAAAAATAATTAAAAAAAAGGGTGGGGGGGTTGGGGGGTTCATCCCCCAGGG
>JAMOBH010000319.1:0-6478 GCA_039908085.1 Magnetococcus sp. YQC-5 | reverse complement strand
CCCCCCCCCCCCCCCCCCCCCCCCCCCCCCCCCCCCCCCCCCCCCCCCCCCCCCCCCCCCCCCCCCAGGTTTTGATTTTTCCTCATTAAATTTATTCTTTTCGGGGATCCATGGCATCACGCAGGGCTTCGCCGATGAAGTTCAACAGCAACAACATGAGAACCAGGGTGACAAAAGCGGACAAGGAGAGCCACCAGGCTTCGATGTTGCCTTTCCCTTGTCGCAGCAATTCGCCGAGACTGGGGGTAGTGGGGGGGACTCCCAACCCCAGAAAGTCCAGACTTGTCAGTGCCAGGATGGCACCAGAGATGCGGAACGGCAAAAAAGTGATGACTGGTGTCATGGCGTTGGGCAACAGATGATGAAACATGATGGAGCGATCCGAAGCCCCCATGGCGCGGGCGGCTTTGACATAGACCATGTTGCGGGCGCGCAGGAATTCTGCCCGTACATAATCAGCCAAACTCATCCATCCGAACAAAGAAAGTAAAATCATCAACAAAAAAATGTTTGGATTGAAAATGCTGGCAAAAATAATCAATAAATAGAGTTCTGGCATGCTGCCCCAGATTTCCATGAAACGCTGGAACCACAGGTCAGTATGCCCGCCAAAATAGCCCTGGATAGCTCCGGCCAGGATGCCAATGATCATACCGATGCCAGACAAGGCCAAAGCGAACAGAACCGACAGACGAAACCCGTAAATCAGGCGTGCCAAGACATCTCTGGCACGGTCATCGGTTCCTAAGAGATGGTCAGAGCCGGGTTTGGCGGGTGCGGGCTGGGTGGCGTAAATGTCTATGGTGGAGTAGCTGTGGGGATTGGGTGGAAAGAGCAGCCAATTGTCACCCTTGCGCAGGTTGGTCAGGATCAAGGGATCTTTGTAGTCGGTTTCCGTGGCGAAATCGCCCCCAAAGAGGGTTTCTGGATAGGAGTTCACCAAGGGGAAATAAAAGGAGCCTTCATAACGGATGATCAGAGGTTTGTCATTGGAGATCACTTCTGCCATCAGGGAGAGAAGAAACAGGATGGCAAAAATCCACAATGAAACGAGGCCACGTTTATTGGCCTTGAAACGCCGCCATCGACGGTGAACCAGCAGGGAGGGGTGGGGCAAGATGGACATAATTGATGCAGCATACTCCAACAGGTTGATGTTTGACAATGCTCGCAACACGGTCATGTCATTTTCGAAGATTGGCCAGCAAGTTGCAAGGGTCGCAATGCGGGTGTTCAATACCATTTCGACCTTTGGATGAATGGATTGTGAGACAAGATCATGAACAATGAATACACAAGATTGCACGATGGGCCAATGGCCAGTCGCGTCATGACACACGCCACTTCTGGCATGGCCCGTCTGGATCATCCCAGGAACGCGACCGGATCCAACCCGGATGCCGTGGAGGTTTCACCCGAACGCCCGCTTACTCCATTGACTCTTGACACTGTTTTGACGGTGGATAATCTGCAACGATTGTTGAAAATTGTTTCTTTCAGTTGATTTTTGCGCTCTTGTATCCTGAGGTTGCGTTGATCAAAAGGCATTCCGTTGATCCGAGAGCAATCATTGGTGTGGTCGAGGGGCGTGAGTCGCCTGGTGGGACTTTTGGCGAGCCTTTTTGGTCAATCCATTGCATCCATTTGGAACTGTCATGCAACTTGGCAACTCTACGGCTCTGATTACAGGTGCCGGTCGTCGTATAGGTGCTGCCTGCGCCCAAGCTCTCGCCAGGGAAGGCGTGGCGGTCGTCATCCATTATGGCACTTCCCACGCCGAAGCCCTCGCCCTTCAACAAACCCTTCTGGCAGAGGGAGGCGAAGCCCATCTCTTGTCAGCAGATCTCGTTGACCCGGAACAGACCAGTCTGTTGCTTCAACAGGCCCAAGAGGTTCTTGGCGGACGAGCTGTGAATATTCTTGTCAACAACGCCGCGATTTTTTTGCCTGGCACACTGCGTGAAGGTTCTTTGGAGCATTGGAACCGTCATCTGGCCATCAATCTTACCGCCCCCTTTTTGCTGATGCAGGCCTTTGCCCGACGTTTGCCCGCCCGGAATCCGGGCAAAATCATCCAGCTCATTGATCAATACGGCGACCGTCCCCGGCCCGGCTATGCCGCTTACTCTGCTGCCAAATCCGCGCTCTGGACTTTGACCCGTCTGGCTGCTTTGGAATTGGCCCCGAACATCCAGGTCAATGCGATTGGACCAGGGCCGATTCTGCCAGCTCCAGGGGCGTCGGCAGAAGGGTTTGAGCGTATCGTTGCTGCCACCCCTTTGCAACGGGCTGGCACCCTGGAGGACATCTCTGCCGCGTTGTTGTTTTTGCTGCGCCATGATTTTATTACTGGTGAGATGATCTGTGTGGATGGTGGGGAACATTTGCGATAATCAAAGTCAAAGGCAAAACCCTGTGGGATGAATCCCCCAGACCCCCTCTTTTTTTTTAATAATTTTAAAAAAAAGCTGTTGGGGGGCGGTTCACCGCCCCCCAAGGTCTTGAGGCCAGAAATGGCTGGCGTGAGGTCGTTTGAATGATCGGTATGGACGGGGGAGAGCATTTGTGATAAAGTGTTACTGTATTTGTTGTGTTATACATATCATAAGGTGAAAACCTTAGAGCATATATTTCTGGTCGTATACTGAAGTCAGGAGAGTGCTATTGTGAGGTTGACAAGGTCTTGCTGCTGGCTCATGGGGATGGCATGGGTGTTGGCATGGTGGGGGATGGTCCTGCCGGCCTGGAGTGCTGAGGAGCGTATCAAAACCGTCGTGAGTGTCGTGGGACCGCGCAATCTTTCGTATCTCCCCATCGACCTGGTCCCGATTATCGGGGCGGATCAGGCAGAAGGTCTGGATCTCACTCTGAAACATGTCGGAGGAGGGGGGATTGCCATCAAAGAAATGATCTCGCGCAACAGCGATTTTTCTGTAGTGGGTTTCCCCGCGCTCATGTCATTGAAAAACCACGGTGGTGACTTGGTGGGGGTGGCTGCGGTTTCCGATGCCCCGCAGTTCGTACTCATTGTGCGCAAGGCCTTGCAAGAGCAAGTCCGGCGCATCGCAGACCTCAAGGGACGTATCGTTGGCGTCCATACCAGCGCGGTCAACGCCAAAACCGTGGCCCAGCAATTACTTGAATTATTGCTTGCCTCGGATGGCCTGAAACCCAAAGATGCTCGCGTCATCTCCACGGGTCAGGACTGGGAGAGACGAATGCTCCTGTTGGATTCCGGCCAGGTGGATGCCATTGTCTCCGAAGAGCCTTTTGCCTCTGCCATGCTGGCAGCCAACAAGGTTTTTTTTCTGGTCAATCTCGCGGAACCAGAGAGCATCCGTAACATCCCTGGAACATTGGTTCTTCATGCCGCTCTGGCCACCCGTCCTGATGTGGTGGCCAGAGAACCGGAAAAAGTCAAACGTCTGGTCAATGCCTTGCGCCGTTCCTTGCAATGGATTGCCACCCACTCTCCAGAAGAGTTGGTGGAACGACTCCAGATGACCGATCCGCTGGAAAAAGAGCAGATACTGCTTTGTCTGCGCAAATATCCGCGTCTTTTCAGTCGGGACGCCCAATTTTCCAACCGACAAATCGCAGACACCAACCTTTTTTTTCATACCGTCACGCCGGAAGCCAAGTCCATCCGTATGGAAGACCTCATCAACGATCATTGGGTTGGGCGCAAGGAGTGACTCTCTCCGATTTTCTTTCACAAGGGGGCGTGCTGCTGCGCCAAGCGATTATCCGGGTGGTCGTCATCACTCTGGTGATGGTGGTGACTCTTGCCCTGTTGATTCTGGGATTCCAGCATGCGGCCATGGACAAGTCCTCGCAACAGGTCATGACCTCTCTTGAGCGATTTTACAATGAAAAAATCATTCTTTGGGAGCAGGAGTGGCAGGAGCAGGCCATTATCCTCCACAATCGGCTGGAGCTGCTCAACCTGTTCGGAAAGGAGGGCTTGACGCAGGAAGGGTTGTATCTTGACTTGGATAAAGAAGTCGGCAACACGTTTTCCATGATGCTCATTACTGATGCCAATCAAGAGGTAGTGTACAAATATTCACAAAACAGCATAATTCTACCGGAACGTTTTGTCACCACCAATCAGACCGGATGGTTCGAGGAGCAGGCCAGTGGGGTGATTTACCATTGGATCGCCCAACCCTTGTGGCTCGGTTCACGGGGAAATGGCGAGTTGGTGCTGTTCGTCGCCATTGAAAACGGTTTGCTGTTTCGCAATACATTGCCTTATACAGATTTGTTTTTATTGCATAATGACCATATACACGCCAGTTCGCTGGGCAACACGTCCCTGGGGGTGGAGGCGTTGCAAGAGGGTACGTTTTGGCATGGGAATGATCGTTTGGATCAAATTTCCGTGCCCTGGGGTACTCTTTCGGACCATGTCACTCGTTTGGTGATCCGGCATCACAGCGAGCCTTTCTTTTCTGTCAAGGAGATTTTTTTTGCGAGCATCACGATGTTCGCTCTGCTTTCGCTCATTTTCTGGCAAACACTTGGAGTTTGGTTGCTTCGTCTTACCCGGCGCATCAGCACCCTGGGTTGGGTGGCCAGGGAGTTTTGCCAGGGATATCGCCTCACCCCTGCCATCAGGCAAGCCTTGGAAGCACTCCGACATCCGGGTTATGACGAAGTGGCGGTTGTGGCTGATGCCATGGTGAACGCCGAGGAGTCCGTGGAAAAAGAACTGGCAGCCAGAAAACTGGTCCAAATCCATTTGCAAAGAATCAGCACACACAACCAGTTGCTTCTGGAAGCTGCTGGTGAAGGGATTTATGGTCTGGATCCGCAGGGGTGCACCACTTTCATGAATCCGGCTGGTGCCCGTATGCTTGGCTGGAATCCCAAGGATTTGATCGGGCGTGACATCCATGAGATCATACATCATACCAGACCCGACCACACCCCGTACCCACGGAGTGAATGCCCCATTCATGCCGCGATCAAAAACGCAACCATTCAACGTTTCGATGACGAACTGTTCTGGCGCAAGGATGGTACATCGTTTCCGGTGGAATATACCTCAACCCCCATCGTGGATGACGATATGACGCTGGGCGCGGTGGTGGTTTTTCGTGACATCTCGGAGAGGATTGCAGCTGAAAAACAGGCTGGGCACTATGTGACCTATCAGAGGATTGTCAATGGACTGTATGAAATTTCCTATTTAAGAATACCCTTGCGTGAACAGCTCGAACAAGCCTTAGGTTTCATTCTATCGGTTCCCTGGCTGGCACTCCAGGCCAAAGGTGCGGTTTTCCTGGCAGATTCGGGGAGTACTGTTTTGTCATTGATGGCCCACAATGGACTTGATCCGGCTCTGGTCACCTTGTGTAAACAGATTCCCTATGGGCATTGTCTCTGCGGACGCGCGGCCCAGGAGAAGCGCATCATTCATGCTCATGATGTCGATGAGCGTCATGATATCTCATTTGCAGGCATGAAACCTCATGGTCATTATTCGGTCCCCATGCTTTCTGGTGAATACCTGTTGGGTGTTTTGACGTTGTATCTGCAACCCGGTCAGATCAGAAACCGGGAAGAGGAGAGTCTGATTCAGGCTATCGGCAATACGCTGGGCAGCATGATCGAGCGTAAAAATCTGGAAGATTCCTTGTACAAGCAGAATCTTGTCCTGGAAGAGAAAGTGTCGGAGCGCACGGCTGAATTGAACGCTCATCTGACCTCTTTGAAACTGGCGCAGGATCAATTGATCCAGTCTGAACGACTGGCGGCACTCGGTGGGTTGGTGGCTGGCATTTCCCATGAAATCAACACGCCGGTGGGTAGCAGCTATACGGCGGTGACTTATCTGGAAACCGAAACGAACAAGTTTCATCTCACCTATCAGGCAGGGAATCTCAGGCGGGAGGCATTGGATCATTTTCTTGCCAATGTCATTGAGGCCACGCATTTGATCAAGGCCAATTTGAAACGTGCTTCGGATTTGATTCTGGCCTTCAAACAAGTGTCAGTGGATCAAATCAGTCAGGAAAAAAGGGCGTTTAATGTGCGGGAGTATCTCGAAGAGATCGTTTTTACCTTGCGTCCACAGTTGAAAACAACGCACCATCAAGTGATCATTGAGTGTCCTGCCAGGATTGAACTTAACAGCTATCCGGGGGCTTTGTCCCAGATTATTTCCAATTTGGTTATGAATTCATTGAGTTATGCGTTTGGCCCGGAGCAGCATGGAACCATGCGCATTCATGCCGGGTTGTTGAATAGAGAAACTGTTTTTTTGCATTACCAGGATAATGGCAAAGGTATGGACAAAGAGACTCTGAAGCAGATATACGAGCCTTTTTTCACCACCAATCGCAATCTGGGAGGGAGTGGTTTGGGCATGCATATTGTCTACAATCTGGTGACGCAAAGGTTGCATGGTACGATTGAAGCTTACAGTACCCCTGGACAAGGGACCGAATTTCGTATTCAATTTCCGGTGTGA
>JAMOBH010000318.1:0-6483 GCA_039908085.1 Magnetococcus sp. YQC-5 | reverse complement strand
AGGCTGACGACGGTATGGGTCACGATATAGACCCAAAGGATCAACAGGCTGTGTTTTCCGTTCAAGTAAAAAGGACCGTTGCCGATGGCTGTCCCCCAGGCGGAGAGCAGGAGATTCAAGAGAATCTGGCGCAAACGTTGGCCGCACGGGATGCTTCTGCATGGAGGCTTCTGGTTGATCGGGAGTTGGGGCGTGTCCTGATGCTGGCCAAGCGCATGCTGAATGATCATCAGGATGCCGAGGATGTCACTCAGGAGACGTTTGCACGGCTTTGGCAGCAGGCCCCCCGATGGAGAGGTGAAGCCTGCATCGGCACATGGTTGTATCGGGTAGCCCACAATCTGGCCATGGATCGCTTGCGCTGCCGCCAACACGCGGTGGATAATGCAGAGCTTTCGCCGGGGGAGGAGGCGTCCCTGCCCGCGCCTGACTGGGAATCGCCCTTGGCTCGTCTGGAGCAGGCGGAACGGCGGCGGCTTCTGGATGCAGCCATGACTCGTCTTTCCGTACGCTCCAGAACTGCGCTGATACTGGTCAATGTACTGGGATTGCGTGTCGCCGAAGCGGCTGGTGTGATGCATGTGAGCGATGAGGCCATGGCATCACTGTTGGCCCGCAGTCGCCGACAACTCCGTCTGTTGTTGACACCGTGGCACGACACATTGTTGGGAGGTTAGAGCAAACGGCATGGATGATCAATGGGGTGAAAAAAGCTGTGTCGATCAGGATTTGGACGATTTGTTGGCTCTGATATCTCCAGAAACGCCGTCAAGACGCCTGCGTGACAGCGTTTTGTCCCTGGCGGGAGACCCGCAGGCAGAAAATGAGACCACACGTTGGTGGTGGCCTTTTGGTCCCTTATGGCGGCCAGTCGCGGTACTGGCTTGTTCTGCCTTGTTGGGTCTGGGGCTTGGAATGACATGGTCGATAACGGGTTTCTCCCAGGATCAGAGGATGTGGGATGAGTCGGTGTTTCTGCTTTTCGGACCCACGGAGGGTGAGTAGCCACGATGCAGGGGAGAGAGCGGCTTGTTTTGGTGATCCTGCTTGTTTCACTCGCGATAAACTTGTTCCTGTCCGGGCTGGTGGTGGCCTGGTGGATGGAGGACTACAAGCGTACTGCGCCTTCTTCCGTTCAAGGTAACCACTTCATGGCGGGGTTTGGCATGCTCAATACAGATGTGGCACATCGTCCAGAGGTGGTTGCCGTCTGGAATAGGCGAGAGAGCTCTGTGCGCTCTTCCATGCGTGCGTTGCGTGCGGCCCAGCAACGGGTGAGGGAGACACTCCAGGCAGATCCATGGGACGCCGACTCCTTGTCCAAGGCTCTCGCCGAATTACGACAGCGCATCGGAGTCTCCCAAGATCTGTGGCATCAAGTATTGCTTGAAACTGCGGCAGAACTTTCTCCCGAACAACGGGTGCAACTGGCACTGTTTGTCCCCGGCATGGGGCGAGGTGTTGGGCGCGGCAAAGGGCAGATGTGCCGATGATCCCGGTTATACGCAACTGCAATGGGATCAGGTCATCTTGAACAGGCGATCGAAGCAGGCTATTTCCAGGAAATTGCGAATTTCCGGGCTCAGGTTGACGATCTCTATACTTGCCCCATCCCTGCCCATTTCGTCACGCATCAGGAGCAGCATGTCCATTCCGGAGGAGTCGATATATTCCGTGCCAGCCAAATCGATTACGAGACGGCGACTGCACTTTCTGTCCGATCCCTCAATGAGGTAGGCGGCGCGAAACCGGGAAAACACCTCATAATTAAACCGCCCGTTGACACGAATGGTTGTCTCATGGCCAGAGAGGGAAGAAAAAACGGTGCTGGGCACAGAAATGGCTCCGGATATTGTGTTTAAAAACTCGATTCAACCTGTCGAACAGTACGGACGCGCCTCGCCCGCGCCTCCCTTTCCTGGGTGGACGCAGCGATCGTCAACCGATACAGTGCGGCCAAATCACAAGTCATGTCATGCCGCGCGACGTTTGGATGCGGTCTTGTGCCGTCCTCCCGCCCCAGTCACCCCTCCGCCGCTTCTGGCTTGCAGTCGAACGCGTTCCACATAGGCAACCAGTTCGCCAATCTCCCGAATCACCTCGTAGGAATCATTGGCGAAAACAATCTGCCCGACCGTCTTTCCCTGGCGGGTGCCCATCTTCAAAAGAGTTCCACGTTCCGTTACCAGTACCTCCTCTTCATCCAGCCAGTATTGGAAGGTCCCCTCCACCACGGACCCTTCGGAGATGGGAGCCTCTTCCTCCGGCAACCTGAAACAGAGCCCTCCTGTGCTGACATCCACAATGGTGGCAAAAAAGACAACCCCCGCCTCACGGGTGATGCGCAGTGCCACCCGTGCCTCGTCAGAATAGCGGGCCCGCACTGTATTGCGTCGCTGGGGCTTGCGAAAAATTTTATCGGGAAAGGTGATCCTGAAAGCCGTCTGTGGCCCCTTTTCCTCCTCTGCAGGGGGGGCAGTGGTCTCGGGTTGCGCAGCCTTCAGGCTTGCTCCGGGCTCGGCACCCTGTTTTGTCTCAAATGTAAGGGGCGCACCGGGTGCGGCTTTCGTGGGTGCTGACGCTCTCGTTCCATGGCGCGGATGCACGAAGGGCATGCCGAACCGTTGGGTCAAGGGCGGCAGGCCGGGCCGCTGAAGCAGACCGGCCTGTTGTCTGGAGCCAACTGTCGGGCTCAATTTTTGCAGTTCCATCTCATCCAGATAGCGTGCCTCAAATTCATTAAACTTGCCGCCGCTGACAAAGGAGAGGGTGGCCGGCTGGTTGTGCAAAAGTTTCGTGGTGCCATCCAAAGGGTCGGTCGGCCCGATCAGCACGTATGCCATCTCCCGCAAATATTCGCTGGAGGGTTCCGTACCGGCACTCGCTCCGGTCTCCTTCTCCTTCTGGAAATGGGTTTTGTAGGAGATGACCTTGCTGCCAAACGCAATGAGCACCTCTGCATTGCTGTCAACAGCCTGCATGAGCATTTCGACAATTCTCGCCTCGTTGGTGAGGACGTTGTCATTCTCCTCCCCCGTTTCCTGGGTGACGGAACCGACTGGGGCCGGCGGTTTTGACGTCTTGGCAGCACCCTTCAGCTTTGAGACTGCCTGTGTCAACTTGTTCCAAGTGCCCATATGGAGTCTCCTGAAAAAAAAGACATTTCATAGAAAAATAAAATCTTTAGGATATCAGTGCCAGGAAACCCGCTGCACCACATCAAACAGTGCGGATGCGGCTCGCCCGTGCCTCCCGTTCCTGGGTGGATGCGGAGGGTGTCAACCGATACAGCTCTGCCAGATTTTCCGTTTCGGTGGGTGGCAGGTTGTGCCTTTCTCGCAAGGCGATCCGTTCCATGTGCGTAACCAACTCGCCCATCTCCCGCATGGCCTCGTAGCTTTTTGTATGAAATCCAACGTGTCCGATCTCCTTGCCACGCCGAGTCTGCACCTTGCACAGGGTGCCATGCAGAGTCACCTGTTTCTCTTCACCCCTGTAGAATGCGAGTTCCAGTATCTCCCCCTCTGCAAGGGATGTCTCGTTGCTGGCCAACAAAAAGCTGCAACCTCCCGCACTGATCTCCAGGATGGTGGCGGCATATTCGTAGCCATCCCTGTTCTTGATTCTGAGGGTTACCATGGAGGCACTGGAATATGCCACGCGTATCGCGTCCCGTCGCAATGCCTTCCGGATGATTTTTTCTGGGAATACCATTTTGTATATTCCGCTCGATCCATACTCTGCACCGTCTGTTTCTCCCATGCGATATTTTTCGGGCATTGTCTCAGGAGGTACACCATGTGATGGACGTTTTGTGGAGGCGGCACGAATGTTCGTCCTGGAGTGAGCCCAGGAGGAGGCCCCTTTTGATGTATCTGGAGAGTGTTTGCGTGCTCCATGCGCATCGAGCAGAGAGGAGTTGAATTCATTCAGTTTGCCACCTTGCACAAAGCTCAGCGTGGCCGTTCGACCGGTTTTTATTTTTTCAATACCCTCTGGAGGATCGGTCAGGCCGATCAACAGATAGGCCCTGTCGCGCAGGTATTCGCTGGAAATCACACACGTCTGCTCTGCTCCTCTCTCTCTTTCCGGCAGGAAATGTGTTTTGTATTCCAGGGGGCTGCCAGCAAAGGAGATGCGGACATCGCTGTTTTCATCAATGGCACGCATCAACACTTCAACAATCTTGGATGCGGCCACGAGGGTGGTATCACCGGATGGTTCATCCCATTTTGCTGTCCGTTGCCCCGACTGGCGTGCATTTTTTCCGTGCGCCGTCTTTTTTTTGAGTGCTTGTTGAATCGATTGGAAAACACCGATGAGTCCCATTTTTTTTCTCCTGCTCTGCTCCGCCCGATGGAAACCGGCACATCAAGCAGTTCACGACAGCCTGACAGGCCGACATACACAGGAAACGCTCTCCTTCAACCTCTTTTGGCCACCAATACGGGACATGAAACCTTGCCAAGCAGTCGTTCCATCACACTGCCGATGAATACCCGCTCCAGGCCGGTGCGACCATGGCTGCCCCCCACTACCAATCCGGCATCCATACTGTATGCCTCGTCGGCAATGACATCGGCGGGTTGATGCCCCTCCAGCACTGCGCCCTGCACCATCACCCCCGCCTCTTTGGCGTGCGCAACCGCCTGTTCCACTGCCATACTCGCCGCATCATAGTATGCGTCGTAGCTCTTGCTCTCCACCACCGAGATAACCCGCAGAGGCAGGCGCGACTCTCTGGCAAGCCTGGTCGCCGCTATGCACGCCAGACCACTGTAATGGGTGCCATCCGTGGCCAGGAGAATCGAGGTTCTCCAGAGGGAGTCTACAGCCATGGGAACGACCAAAACATGACGGGGGGATTGGGCCACTATGCGCGCCGTGGCATCACCGAGCATCATGCGGGCCAGGCCACGCCGCCCACGACGCCCAACCACCACCAGATCGGCATCGATTTCAGCCGCTGCGTCAATAATCTCCTTGTGGGGGTGATTGCCGTGTTTCACCAGGAGATTGCAAGATACCCCTTGACGTCCCATCCGCTCTTTTACCCCGGAAAGCGACTTCAGAGCGGCATCATCTTCTTGTAATTGCAAATCCAACAGCCATTGATCGGGGGTAAGGCCATCCACATCCAAAAACGGGACAAACATGGCCATTTGCATGGCCGTTACCAACCCCCCGAACCGGAGAACCAGGGAGGTTGTCAGCCTTTCTGCACCCAGGGCAAATTCGGACCCATCGGTTGCCAGCAAAATATTTTTAAACATCCCGGTTGATAACGGCTGTGAAGAGTCGTTCATCGCATCTGCTCCCGATTTTTTGCGTCGCGCCTGCCACCCCTTGCCCGCAAAGCCTGTACAGAAGGGTCGAGCCGACCAGAGAGATTAGAGGGGAGAGGCTCCCCGATCGACTCGACAGGAAGATGCGGGCTCAAAGAACCCACCTCTTCCTTCCATCAACGAACTATGGGCCATCATTGCCCGTGTTACCCCCGGAAAGTAAAATACGGGGAGAACGATTCCCGGAGAAGAATTGCGGCAAACACCCCGCAACCGACCAGGGGCAACAACCCCTCCCATTTAAACCGGGAGAGGACAATAACAGCAAAAACACCAATGATTGCAGAAAAATAACGATGTTTCGGTTGAACATTCATTGTCTCCACGGTCTCTCTCTATCCTCCTCTTTGGATGACGGGTTGTGCGCAGGAATGCTGCGTCTCCGAACTGTTTGGTCACTTGAGCAAACGTGCAGCCAGTACCGATCGCTGCGTGGAATATTTCAATCTTTGACGAATATTCAAAATGTTATTGCGGCATGTTCCGCCATCTCCCCCTGCCAGGATTGATCCTGGACAGGCTATACAGGTAAATTATCTGCCATCATTTCCTGTATTGCAAGAAAAAAATGCTGCTTATGCAATTTTTGCAAAAAAATCTGCTCGTCGCTGCTCCGATTTTGCTGCCGCTCATCCGATACCTCGGACTACTGGGTCAACAAAGCCGAATTGACGGGCACCTCCCATGTGCCCACCCACCCGAAACCCATGCCATAGCATCCCGGAACGGAACACCCACTCTGACCGCTGCGACGAATCTGGTGGCATTTCGCCCAGCAAGGAGATACACTGGCCCGGTAGTTTGGTGATCTTCGTCAGCAGTCCATTGATGGCGTTGGTGTTTACTGAAGGTGAGCAACCTCATGGAAGACCTGGACAAAAACCGATCTCAGTACGACACCACCTTCAAGGATTTATTCAAGCACCCTCCACAGCGGTTGCTGCAGGTGCTGGTTGGACAGCAGGCCGTTGCCATGTTGCCGGTTGAGTTCGCATCCACCCAGAAGCGGGTGCCCGATTTGGTTTTTCAGATGGAGGATGACTCGCTCTTCCACACGGAATTGCACAGCAAGTCCGAGAATATGGATTGGCGGATGTTGATGTTCTACACGTTCATTCGGCAGCAGTACCCGCACAAG
>JAMOBH010000317.1:0-6503 GCA_039908085.1 Magnetococcus sp. YQC-5 | reverse complement strand
TTGATTGTATATTTTGCACGTACCCCATCACCGAGAAGTTCCATGCAGTATTTTCGGTGATGGTCTTGCCGATTGCGAGCACGGCCTCCATTACCAGAAGCAAGGCCACATGAATATCTTCTCGGCCATGCTGATCCCCCTGACAATGTTCGGCAAACATGGCAGCCAATTGCGCCATGCCAGCCGCCTCGTCCAAGCGTTTCAGCAGGCCGGCCACCTGGCCTTGATCGAGGAAGCAGCCATCTCCCCGGAATATTTCCTGGGCCTGTTCATAGCCATACCCACGCGCCACAATATCATTGATGGCCTGCATGATCGTTTCGGGGATGCTGCCATCCCCTTCTTCGGAGTGCTCCCCTGACCTGTTTTCCATGTGTCGGTCCTCCTGCCGGATAAAGGTTTCTGTTTTGTATAAAGCGGCTAAACATATAAGTAAAGATTTTTCGTGCAGTCCGATGCGGTTTCCCTCTTTGTCGGAGATGGGCCATGTTTGCCATCAGAACACTTTGTGCGAAACCGGCAAAAGCTGATCGCTCGAACAGGATGACAAGTCATGGATGGCCATTGTGAACCTGATACCGGTCTGATTGAAGGAGAGATTTTGGTGGAATGACAAAAACCATAAAGGTTGCTATTTGAATCAGTGCGAAGGGTGGAATTGCACCAATCTAGAATCGATTATACCATTCCATTATATATCAGTTATTTTTTATCTTACCAAACTGATTGACCGACATGGACAACAGAACATCGTTATCAGACCCAAGATGCATGACCGTGACCTCGTTCCAGCATTCAAAGGCAACCGGAGGTGGTTTGCCCACCTGGAACGGAAACAGGGATGGATGATGCATCAAAGTTCGCAATGATGCCGTCTGTTCTCTGTTGGCGACAAGACGGGCCAGCAACAACCATGCTTCGAGTTTTCTGTCTTGCAACAAACGGTTGCCCGTCGTGCAACGGTAGACACCCCGCGTTTCTGTGTCACCCAACACCTGCCAGTCTGCGAAGACCCGCAAAACCCGTCTGACGGCCCTGTCTACGGTCTCCCGTTCCCCGTAACGTTCTCTGAGACGCCGCAACACCTGTGCGGAAGTGATGGTCTCCTGCAAACGCAAGAGTCGTCCTGTGGCTTCCGCTACTGCGCCGAAAAAAGGATAGACCGCCATGGACATGCCCCAATGCACCGGAAGATGATGCTGAACCGGCAGGACGCGCAGCAATTCCAAACCCGCATCCCGGAGAAATGGCCATTGAGGGTAGCCGGTCAACCAGATGCGTACCAGAATGGATATCGCCTTCTCTCGATTTCCCCGTTCGGATTCACCGCCCACAGAGAGCTTGTCTGTGAGATGTTCCTGAAGGCTCCTGGTCATTGCATCGCGCATGTTGCCAGCCAATACCAGATTGGCGGCATATTCCAACCAGGAAAGCTGAATGCGTTGGCTGAAACCTATCTGTCCGGCATCGGTCATGATCTGTCTCCCTCCAACCGAATGAGGGGAACGATCACTTCCTCAAGCGCAATTCCGCCGTGTCCGACAATCCGGCACCCCTTGGTGGCAAAGGCGGAGCGACCGGCGGCCAATAACGGATGGCATCCGTCTGGCAATCCTGGTGCAGGCCATGCTATGGCATCGGGATACCGCTCCCGTATGGCGGTGCGCAGGGTTGGTTCCGGGAAGATCCGGCACCGCTCACCGCGCACATCGGCGGTTACACCCTCCGCTGGTCGTCCCATCCCTGTGGCTTCGACGTTGCCATGATCCGAGGTCAGGACCACCTGAAATCCACGGCTATGGAGCAAATCCAACATCTCTGCCATGAACCCCTGCCGTGCCCATTGCCGCACAGCGGATTGCATGCCGGCACTGCCCAGTTCCATGCCGTGCATGATCCGGTCGATCATATCCACGACCAGACCCACCACCCGCAGGCGAGGGTCGTCCACCAGTTCCTCCAGGCTTCCCAGTGGACCATCCCCCAGTCCCTTCAGGTAACCCACTGCGGTGGCTGCCAGCCCTTGTCCAACCCAGAACCTTTTCCACAAAGCCGGTTCCTGCTGCGTGGTGTGCAGGCTGGATGGGAAAAAGAGGGGAGAAGTCCCGGAAAAAATCGCTTGTCGCGAAACGGATGTGATGGTAGGAACCCAGGCAAAAACGGCATCTTCCTGGAAGGCAAAGAGCGGTCTTTGTTCCGCGAGAACCTCCCGCAGGAGCAACCATTGCTCCATTGCCATGCCATCGAGTATCACCAGGGCGGCTTTGCCACCGCGTTCCAGATGTCTGGCCATCTCTCTGGGAATGTGGTGGAGCATGACCGGCGGTATGGCTGGTTGGTTGTGGAGTCCAGCAAAACGCCTTTCCAGCCACTGCTGGAAGGTGGTGTCCAACCGCATCCTCAAAGCGAGAAAGGCATCCTGGGTACTTTGTTCTACGGATCTTTCCGGATCATGCATCATCCGGGTGAGTTGCCCCCAGACATGAGCAAATTGCTGCCACGCCCGATGGCGGCTCTCTTCCGCAGGCAGCAGTGCCTGGCATTTTTCCAGCAACCCTTCCAGTCGGCGTTTCCGCTCGGCCTCCGGGTCATGGTGAATGCCTGCCAATACCCAATTCAGGCTGACAAGCCTATCATGGGGAAAGATCACCGGCTTGAGCAGACCTTCCAGAAAGAGATTATCCATGTACACACGGATATCGTCATGGTCAAAGGGGAGGATGGCCGGGCCCGCGTATCGCATGCCATACGAAGGCACATGCTCATCGGTCGTCATCCAGGTATTGCCTTCCAGTCGTTCCAATAGCCGTTTAAGGAAGATCGGCCAGCGTTCCTGAAGAAACCCAAGAAAAGCCATACGATTGGGAACGATCTCCTCCAGTGCCCAATCCTCGAAGTGGTTTCGTTGCCGCAACAGCCAGATCAACCGTTCATCCAGGGAGGATGGTATCCTTTGGTCGCGATAGTGCCGCCGCATCAACATGCGCAACAACTCGGCAGCATCCCGAATCAACTCCGGCGCGATCTGGAACACCTGTCGCAGAATAAAATCCTTGGTGGGATTCTCGCCCATCGTCTCACCAGGATGATGCGCCATGGCCTGATACAGTGGGTCCAGATCGGCACGTTCCAATGCCGCTACGACCGGATAATTCAAACCCGGAAACAACTCCGCCAGGCTAAAAGAGAGGGAGCGACCGGCTTGCAGCAGATCGAAGGGCAGATTCTTCAGGGTGCTGGCATCGCCCGCCAGAATGACCACCAGATCGCCCTCTTCACCCCGGTCCCAGCGGGCGCGAAATTTGGATTCGTAGGCGAAGCGGAAGGCCATCCCGTCATCATAGCGCATCACATCGAATCCCTGCTCACGGAGCCCCTGCTGAATAACCTCCTCCACCAGCAGATCGTCCGGGTCGGCCACCAGGGTCAGACGGGCAACATGGGGTACAAACGCCCGCAGAATCGATGCACGCCAATCAGCCATGGTTTTTCTCCCCTTCCATACGAATCAACAATAAAGGCGTCATTTCAGGAATGGTCTTGGCCTGTGCAGTCAGCTCTGCCCACTTTTTCGTCTCTTCCTGGGCGAGCAGGGTCAAGCGGTGGTTGCGCACTTCGGCCAAACCGATGCGTTGCAATGCCTGGCGACGCATGGAAAAGGCAAAAGCCGCCTTCTCACGTTGCCGAACAAGCTGAGCGTTGTGGGACTCCAGCAACGCCTGGTAGATTGGGAGTCCGTGGGTTTCTGCGATTTCCATGGCTCTCGAAAGGAGTGCCTGGCTGTCACTGCCTTTGATGTGGGAAAGGATGGCGCATTCGACGACGAGCAACTGGTCCCAAATCCGGCGTGCCGTGGGTTGCAAAACCCGACCATCGTCGTGAACAAAGAGCGGCATGATACGGTGGTGTTGCCCCGCAACCCCCTGTAGGGCAATGCGCCACAGGGACCAGTAGCCGCTCACCTGGCCGGAAAGACCGGGCAGTGCCACAACCGGAACGGGTTGCCCCGGAACGAAACAGGGAATATGGGTCGCCAGGGCACGGACCCGGGGATGTTCCAATGTCAGGTGGCATGCGGAAGGTTTTTCCTCGGCCTCACGGGCAGAGAAGACCACTGGAATGGGATCGGCTTGTTCACCGGGCCATCCCAGAAGCCATCCGGCCCGGCTTTTGGTCACGGAACCTCCATGCGCTTGCAGGTAACGGGTGACCATTCGCTCCACCCAGTGAGGCATGGGGTGGGCCATGATCCGCTGGGCGTCAGTGGGATCCAGGTTGGCGATTGCTCCCAGCAGGGCATCGTTCTCTTTGGCGGACGAGGCCCTTTCCCGAATGCGCCCCACCACCTCGTCTATGACCGGTTCCAGGCGGTCTGGATGAAGCATGGCCTCCACGAAGAGTTCGTCGAACCACTCCCCATCCTGGGCCGAGTCGAGCACATCCCCGGTCTTGTCGATACCGAACTCCTTTTGAATGATGGCGAGCTTTTCTTCCAGCACCTCCCGTACCCGAAATTCCACCGTCTCCTCAAACACAAAGTTGATGGCACGGACCACATGCCTCTGCCCGATGCGATCCACTCGACCGATGCGTTGTTCCAACCGCATGGGATTCCAGGGGATGTCATAGTTGATCACCACATGGCAAAATTGCAGGTTGAGTCCCTCGCCACCGGCATCGGTGGAAATCAGGATGCGTGTTGTCTCCGCGAACGCCTCCTGGACCCGCTTGCGTTCCTCCATGGAGAGGGAGCCGTTGAGGCAGGCCACGGTAAAACCGCGATTTTCCAGAAACGCTTGCAACATGGCCTGGGTGGGGATGAATTCAGTAAAGATCAACACCTTGAGATCTGGATCATTCTCTTCCTGCTGCAAGGTGTAGATCCGCTCCAACAGGGCTTCCGCCTTGGCATCCAGTTCAGCGGCTTCGCACTGCAAGGCGGCCTGCAACAGGGTGTTGACCTCCTCGCGCTCGTTGCGCAATCCTTTCATCTGGGAGGCCAGAAGGGTGTCCATCCACTCTTGGCCATCCATGTCGGACCAATCCTCGGTCTCCTCCATGGGAAACAGGGAGAGTTGGGCGTCCGGCAGCTTGAGTACCTCCAAACGCCGTTCCAGGGTGAAGCGGATGGCACGGGTACTGGAGGTGACCAGTCGTTGCAGCAGGATCAGCAGAAAACCGATGGCGTTTTTTTTCTGGCGCACGGCCTGGTTGTAACCCAGGCGGACATAATTGGAGACCGCTTCGTACAGTGCCCTCTGTCGGTTATGCCGTGTTTCCCAGGCAACCGGAACCATTTGTGTCCGGCGGGGTTTGAAGAGGGATTTGCCTTCGGCATTGATGGCGCGTCGTTTTTCCGTTCGGATCACATAGGGTTGCACCCGCTCCTGGGTGACACTGGCCGGACCGGGAAAGTTTTCCGCGTCGAGCAAGGTCAACAGACGATGGAAGGCATCGCTTTTGCCCTGGTGGGGAGTGGCGGACAACAACAGGAGATAGGGCGCGGCTTCGGCGAGTCCCTGTCCCAAGCGGAAGCGGGCCACCTGATCGGTACTGCCACCTAGGCGATGGGCCTCGTCCACGATGATCAAATCCCATCCGGCGGCCACCAGACTGTCGAAACGGTCCCGGTTGTGTTCGGCCACCTGTTGCCGCGACCAGCCCCGGCGTTTTTCCAGGGGTTTGACTGAGTCCAGGGAACAGATCACCTGGGGATGGCTGTGCCAGGGATTCTCCTCCCCTGCGATGCGTCGATAGCCCTCGAAGTCACTGGGCAGGAGCAGACGAAACGCCTCGTTGAAATGAGTCTGCATCTCGGCCACCCACTGGGTGACCAGTCCTTTGGGAGCGATGACCAACACCCGCCGGACCAGTCCCCGCAGTTTCAATTCCCGGATGATCAGCCCGGCTTCGATGGTCTTGCCCAGCCCCACTTCGTCGGCCAGCAGATAGCGTACCCGATCACCGGATATGGCGCGGGAAAGGGCGTGAATCTGGTGGGGCAAGGGGATGACCGAGGATTCGATGGGAGCCAGCAGCAGGTCATGGGTCAGGGTGTCTGCGATGCGGGCGGCGGTGGAGAGGTATTCCAAATAATGTGAGGTATTGACGGTAGAGTAAGCATCAAGAGGAAGAATTTCAGAGATTGACTGCCGCACAATCGCATCCGAGCCTGGTATCCAGAGTCGAATGGTGGTGGCTTCCCAATGTTGAGATACCTCGACAATTTTTGCGGCAGTCCGATATGTTGCCGAAAAACACCAGTCACCTTCTTTGATGGCATGATGACCGGCTTCCATCCGGGCAATTGCTTGGGCCACCATCACGTATTTCCTATGCGGGGATCTCGAATGACCAAGTTCCATTGGTTATCAGATTTCATAAAGGAAATTCGTGGATCATCAGCGACTTGAGCAAACGGGAGTTGATCAGTTGATTGAACAGGAATGTGTATCTTCCCATCCGTGCTGCAAAGAAATATCCTATTAGACAAAACCCTGACA
>JAMOBH010000024.1:0-29187 GCA_039908085.1 Magnetococcus sp. YQC-5 | reverse complement strand
CAGCCAAAAAGCAAGGTTGGGACATCATCCACACCCTTATGCAAGATCCGAATTCCTTGATCCAACGCCTACGCACTGCTTGATTCTGCGGGGGTACCTGGGCAGTTACCTTTTTTCTTTCGAAATTCCTGTTGAAATTCCTTCAGATTCCGAAAAAATCATGATTGAAACGCAGAACAAATCTGTGATTGGATTGGCTGAAGGAGAACCACGCTATCGTCTTCTGATTGCTGATGATCAGCAGAATAATCGTTTGCTTCTGCGTCGTATTTTGGAACCCCTGGATTACGAAATAGCCGAGGTGGTCAATGGCCAGGATGCGGTGTCACTGTGGTCAACGTGGCGTCCCCATTTGATCTGGATGGATATTCGAATGCAGGTCATGAGTGGTCTGGAAGCAACCCGCATCATCAAATCACGCCCCTTGGGCCAGGAAACCAAAATCATTGCGGTGACTGCTCATGCTTTGGAAAATGAACGACACGACATTTTGATAGCTGGTTGCGATGATTTCATTCGCAAGCCCTATCTGCATACGGAAATATTCGAGGCACTGGCAAAACATCTTGGAGTGCGTTTCCGCTACACAGAAGAAACACCTGTCACCCAAAAAGCTGAATCGTTGGATGCTGCGCAACTCAAACATGTGCCAAAAGAGCTGTTTGTCGCCCTGCATGAGGCGATTGTACACCTGGATGGCGACTTGTATCTTGATGCTGTCGGACGCATTGGCGAAATCGACTCTCCATTGGGAATCCAATTGCGTCCATTCGGGGAAAAATATGGCTATCAGGAGATACTCTCCGTGCTGGATGGCTTGCTTGGAGAGGCGTGTCAACTCAACCATGATCAGACAAACTTCGAGTATTGCAATGATATTGTTGTCGTTGATGACAACCTGGAGAGCCTGAAACTGCTTGAGAATATCCTACAGACAGACGGCTACCGGATTCGGCCTACGATGGATGGCGCATTGGCCTTGCGCAGCGTGCGAGCCAAGCCACCCGTTTTGATCCTGTTGGATATGAGGATGCCTGTTATGGATGGGTTGGAAGTCTGCCGTCAACTCAAGGAAGATGGTGCGACTCGGGAGATTCCGGTCATCTTCATCAGTGGGATCACGGAAACGCACGCTATTGCAAATGCCTTTCAGATGGGTGCTGTTGATTATATTTCCAAACCCTTTCAGATCGCTGAGGTGCGGGCACGAATTCAATCCCATTTCAACCAAAAGATACTGCAACGAACACTGGAGTTTAATACCAGGGAACAAATACGTCTCAACCAGGATTTGGAGAAACTGTTGCATCGTTATCAGACCTTTCTTGCCACCACCAGAGATGGTTTCTGGGGTTTGAATCTGGATGGAACCTTTCTGGAAATCAACGATGCCTACTGCCAGATGAGTGGTTATACCCGCGATGAACTTCTGACCATGAGTATTCATGATTTGGATGCGGGTGTGTTACCGGATGATCGACAAAAATACATTACCGATGCCTGCGAGCGCGGATGGAATCAGTTTGAAACCTCCCACAGGAACAAGAACGGTGATTTGTTTGATCTTGAGGTGAGCGTTTCTTGTTCACAATCGCATGGCACTTCATATTTATTTTGTTTTTTTCGTAATATCACCCAAAAGAAAATCATTGAAGCCCAACTTGCGCAAGCTCAAAGATTGGAAGCGATTGGCATCCTTGCTGGCGGCGTTGCTCACAACTTCAACAATATTCTCGCCATCATCGGTGGCAATGCAGAACTTGGCAAAACAGGCATCAGCAGCCTGGATGAGGTCACCAACACCATTTTAGAAGCGGTCGCCAGAGGACGGGATCTGGTGCGTCAACTCATAACATTCAGTCGCCGGAAACAAGCGAGCAAGCAACAGATCAGTCCGGTCCCATTGCTCAAGGAAATTTTGAAATTTTTACGTTCCACATTGCCCTCGTCAATCAGGATTCAAAATGAGATCCACGAGGTGGATGCCCTGATCAACATGGATCCCGTTCAGTTTTATCAGGTGGTGATGCATCTTTGCACCAATGCGAGTCAGGCTATTGGAGAAAAAGGGGGCATACTCTCAATTGGCATGCAACGTCGCCACATCGACCAAGAGGTTGCCTTGCAATGGTCCCTGAATGCAGGATCCTATATTGAAATCCGGGTCACAGATACAGGTCCAGGAATAACAACACATACAAACAAGCATATCTTTAATCCGTTTTTTTCAACTGCCAAAGATACAGGCCAATCTGGATTGGGACTTTCCGAGGCATACGGGATTATCAAGAATTGTGACGGGATGATTCATGTGGAAAGCGAGCCTGGGCACGGTTCCACGTTCCGGGTGTATATTCCAGAAGTGACCATTCCTGGCATCAAGGATGGTGTTCATGACGACTCCTTGGCTGTACAGAAAAAAGACAAGAGAATCCTGTTTGTGGATGACGAGATCCCCCTTGTGGTGGTCTGGCAAAAAATATTGACGGGCCTTGGATACATCGTCGTTGGTTTTTCGGACCCGCAGGAGGCTTTGGCACAATTCAAGGCAGCATCGGACGCCTTCGACATCGTCATTACCGATCAAAAGATGCCAAAAATGTCAGGCAACATGCTTGCTCAGGAGATGCATAAAATCCGCCCCAACCAGCCCATTTTCCTCTGTTCCGACTTCAACGAAATGTTGGAAGATGAACGTTTCATGTCGGCTGGATTTCACAAAATTTTTTATAAACCAGTGAATTTGGACGAGATCTCATCAGCCATCACGGAAACCCTGTCTGGCCCCCCCCAAAAATCCGTCATCACCCCTCCCGATCTTAACCATCTCAAACGGCAAGCCTTTGATTCGAAGCTGATAGAAAACCAGCCAGATCCAATCCATCTTTCAGAGAAATCCATGGATGAGACACACATTCTGGTATTGGATGATGAACCGGAAATGGTCAGGATTTTGAAAAAAGATCTCTTGGGACGATTTCATACGGTTTTTACCGCGTTTTCCGGGACGGATGCCCTCAAGATCCTGCATGCCCATCCCATTGACATGCTGATTACTGACCTTGGTTTGCCTGACATGGAGGGGTTGGAGATGATTGTCCAGGCCAGATCTGTTCGACCAAATCTCCAGACTATTATCATTACCGGGCGTGGTGACTTGGAGGGTGCCATTGCAGCCATGAATCTCGGAGCTTTCGCCTATCTGCTCAAGCCTATCAATCTTGAAGAATTCAATATTCACGTTGAACGCTGTCTTGAGAAAATTGGTATGCACAAGGCCTTGATTGAAGCGCGTGATCGAGCGATGGCATCTTCTTTGGCCAAGAGCCATTTTCTGGCGACCATGAGCCATGAAATCCGCACCCCTATGAATGCGGTGCTTGGCATGACCGACCTGGCACTTCAGTGTGACATGCCCCCAAAACTGATGGATTATCTGACCAAGATCGCGCAGGCTTCTCGTGCCTTGATGCGGATACTCAACGACATTCTGGATTTTTCAAAAATCGAGGCAGACCGACTGGAATTGGAAAAAAATAACTTTCTAATTCAAAATATTTTTAATCGGCTATCCGACCTGTTTGGCGGCGAAGCGGAAAAAAAGGGCGTGGAATTGATCTTTGGATTTTCCTCGGAATGCCTGTTTGTGCTGGTTGGAGATGCCATGCGATTGGAACAGATTCTTACCAATTTGATCGGAAACGCCATTAAATTTTCTCAACAAGGAGAAATTGCCGTCACTGTCACATCGGTTGCAATGGAAACAGACGATGAGACTGTCTTGTTGGAATTTTCTGTACGGGATACTGGTATCGGCATGACTGAGGAGAGTGTTGCCCAGTTGTTCAACCCTTTTGTCCAGGCGGATGGTTCCATCACCCGGCGGTATGGCGGTACTGGATTGGGGCTTGCCATTTGCAAGCGGCTGGTAGGTATGATGGGGGGGCAGATTTGGGTCGAAAGCTCACCGGGGCATGGTAGTCATTTTCATTTCTCCGCCAGGTTTCAACAGGAGAAGAACATTCAGATCGAGAATGGCTTGTTGCCCCCGGAAGATTTACATCATTTGAAGTCACTGGTTGTGGACGATAAGAAAGCCACATGTGATGCATTGAAACAATTGTTAAAATTGTTTTCATTTAAACCTGAAGCGGTTCATTCCGGTTTGGAAGCTGAAGAGGCCATACGATTTGGAATCGAATCGGGTGTTCCATATCAATTGGTCCTTGTGGATTTGCGCATGCCGGGCATGGACGGAATCGAAACGCTGCAACGGATCTTGGCACAGACCAGGAACGGAATGACTCCAAAAACCATTCTGATGACCGAAATCAACCTGGACAAAGCTATTGAACAACGACTCAAGCAGATGGATTTTCTGATTGATGCCGTTATCTCCAAACCGGTTAACGGTTCACTTCTTTTTAATACCATCATGCGAATTTTCAATAAGAAAGTTGCCAAACGTTTTCTGTTTGGAGAAGAGATCATCGACCCGTCATTGATGAGGCATAGAGTTGGCGGAAACAGGGTACTGCTTGTGGAAGACAACACACTCAATCAACAATTCATCACAGAACTTCTGGAAACGATCGGTCTGCTTGTGGATGTGGCAAACAATGGCCAGGAAGCAGTCAACAGGGTTACTATCCAATCATACGATGCCATTCTTATGGATATCCACATGCCGGAAATGGACGGCTATCAGGCCTGCAAACGTATTCGGGAAAACAGGCACCATGCCAAGCTGCCGATCATTGCCTTGACCGCAGATGCATTATCCGATGTCAGGGAGAAATGTTTGGATAGCGGCATGAATGATTATGTTTCCAAACCTATTGAAAAAAATAAATTATTTGCTGTTCTTGAAAAATGGCTGACGCACGTTGATCGTGAAAGAATACCGTTCGTTCCGGTTTCAAAGATCGATCCAACAGAGAGCGAAACCTTACCCGACAGCTTGCCCGGTTTTGATATTCCGGCTGCTCTGGAACGTATCAACGGAAGCCATCGGGCATTGAGATTGATATTGACAGGATTTCATAGGGACTTTGCTTTCTCAGCAGAACGGATTCAGACCTACCTTGCAGGTAAACGACAGACCGATGTGGAAGCCGCCAGGAATGTACTCCATTCTGTCAAAGGGATTGCCGGAAACATGTCGGCAAATGATCTTTATCATGTATCTATGACGTTTGAAACAGCCGTCAAAGAGCTGAAGCGCGAGCAATGGCCTCAATTGATGGAAGAGTTTACAGCAACCATGGCAGTGGTATTGAACTCTATTGCAACCCTACAAGTCAAAGAGATATCTGACGATGATGAAAACGGTGGAAAAATCTCGTTGGATCGGGACGCCATCGTCAAAGGCTTGCAAGAGTTGAATGAATTCATTCAAAAATCCAACTTCAAGGCGCGTCATGCGTTTGATGCGCTCAAGCCAATGCTCAAGGGAGCCTCAGCAGAAGTTGGAGCAGAATTGAAATGTCTGGAGGAGGCACTGAACAGATTTGCTTACAAAGAAGCCTTGGCATCTTTTGAAAGAGTCACGAAACGGATTGATTTGATTTTCTTGAAGGTCTGATATGATAACCAGGAGAATAACATGAAGGATGTTACGGCCAGCAGGGAAAATGATGCAGTGATTCAGGATTATGCGGAACGTTTGCATCTTGCCTTGAAAGCCGCCAAAGGGGGCAGTTGGTCAAGGGATCTCAAAACTGGAAAAATGATCTGGGATGAAGGCATGGAAAGGCTTTTTGGTCTGCAATCCGGGACGTTTTCAGGCACAACAGCAGAGTGGGAGAACAAGGTTCATCCAGAAGATGTGTTCACAGTGACTCAAGCCATCATTCAGGCCGTCAAGAGACGGGAAGATCTCTGTTTAGAGTACCGCATTCAAAACAGCCAAGGCAATGGATGGATCGTTGTCAACACCTTTGGCCATGTTGTTACCAATGACCATGGCACACCCATTCGATTGGTGGGCATTTGTCTGGATGTGACAGAAAGAGTGGAGGGTGCCAAGCGTTTCCGCACTCTTTTCGATCACGCCAGAGATGGAATTCTGGTTGTCAATCTCAGAACCCATCGATTGGTCATGGCCAATCCCATGATCGGAAAACAGCTTGGCTATTCCCCTGAGGAGTTGCTTGCCATGGGTGTGGACGACATCCATCCTGTTGCTGCGTTGCCCCGCATTTATCAGGAATTGGATTTGGCTGGCAAGGGTGAGACGGAACTGCATCAAAATATTCCCATGTTACGCAAGGATGGCCAGGTTTTTCTCGCGGATATTGCTGTTTCCAGTATGATCTTGGATGGGGATCCCTGTGTATTTGGTTTTTTTCGAGATGTTTCTTTGCGTGAACTTCGCGAACATCAGACCAAGTCACGGGTCGAGCGATATCAAGCCATGCTCGAACTTTCCAAATGGGTCAGTGATGATGTTTCTCAACTCGCCAACTTCGTATTGGAAAAATTGGTTTCTTTGACTCAGAGTCGCCTTGGGTTGCTTTGTTTCATGAGTTTGGATGAATCGGAGATGACCATTTATCCCTGGCCACAGAATGCCATGCCCGGATGCGTTCTGGATGGTTGTGCAAATCTGTTTACCATTCAGAATGCGGGGATATGCGGTGATGTGGTGCGTCAGCGTCAAACTTTGTTGATGAATCAGATTGACTCAACCTCTGGCGAGCAGATCGTGCTTCCCTATCATCCCTCCGTGACACGTATGATAACACATCCGGTGATTGATGGAGACAAAATGGTTGTCGTGGCCGTGGTAGCCAACAAAGAGACCCACTACCATGAAGAGGATGTTGAGCATATCTCCTTGTTGTGTCTGGCACTGCGTCGCACGATCAAACAACACCAATTGGAAAAAATACGTATTGATAATGAAGAACGATTCCGTGCTCTGGTCGAATCCGCAACAGATGCCATTATTTCCATCAATCAAAACGGCGAGATCGTTTTCTGGAATCACTGGGCAGAACGTATCTTTCAATTTTCTTGCATGGAAGCGACAGGCCAATCGATTGCTCTCATCATCCCCGCTCGGTATGCACAGAAGCATCTGGAGGGCTTCCATCAAGCCTTGCAAACCGGTCACTTGCGCAGCAAACCGGGACAAATCTTTTCCGTATTTGGTCTGCGCAAGGATGGCCAGGAGATACCTCTGGAAATGACCCTGGCGACATGGAAAATGAGCAATCTAACTTATTATACAGCCATATTGCGTGATGTCTCTGCAAAAAAACAATTAGAGAATCAATTGCGTCAATCCCAGAAAATGGAGGCCATTGGTTTGCTCGCCGGGGGGATTGCACACGACTTCAACAATATTTTGGCCATTATCCTTGGCAACATTGATTTGGCCACAATGAATATTAATGAAGGCATGCAAGCACAAGCACATGCGGATATGAGAGATGCAGTCAACCGGGGAAGAGATCTGGTGAATCAGCTTATGACTTTTGGACGAAAAACTCCTTCACGCATGGAGGCGTTATCTCCTGCGTTAATAATCAAAGAGGTTCTGAAAGGGATGCGTTCCACTTTGCCTGCATCCATTCAATTAATAGAAACCATTCACGATGATCAATTGAAGATTTTCATCGACCCAACCCATTTGCATCAAATTTTGATCAATCTTTGCACCAATGCTGGTCATGCCATGAGTGACCAAGGTGGGGTGCTGGAAATATCCCAAATGAAAGTCCGACTGGATTCACAGAATGCAGCATGGCTTGATGTGGTTGCCGGAGAGTATTGCCGCATCTCTGTCTCTGACACCGGACCAGGCATTGCCCATGAGCTTCAGAATCGTATCTTTGAACCGTTTTTTACGACCAAGCCGGAAAGCAAAGGGTGTGGATTGGGATTATCGGTCGTGCATGGGGCCATCAAGAATAGTTCGGGTGCCATCCAACTGGAAAGTGAACCAGGCAAGGGGGCTACTTTCACAGTGTTTATTCCGATCATCAAGAGTGCAACCGAGACGCAAGAAACAGATGCCGCTGGGGGCGTTGTGTACAAAAAATACAATGGCCGCATTTTGTTTGTAGACGACGAACCCGCACTGGTCGATGTAGGGATAAAATTATTGCAAGCGTTGGGTTATACGGTTACTGGAGCCACCGATTCCAGCAAGGCCTTGGAGATCTTTCTGGAACAACCGGATGCATTCGAGGCCGTGATCACGGATCAAATTATGAATGGCCTGACCGGATATGAATTGGCCACACATGTGCATCGTGTGCGACCAGAATTGCCCATCTTTCTTTGCACTGGATTCAGTGAGAGCATGACTGAAGAAAAGGCGGCTGAGTTGGGTTTGGCTGGATTTTTTTATAAACCGGTTTCCATGGCGGAACTTGCAAAACATTTAAAAGATGTTCTCGGTTATTGATTCAAACACGGTTTGACAGCTTTTGTTTAAACAAATGGTTCTAAGGTATGAGTGCGGGAGATATGACCAATCAAAACAACCCTGACGATCAAGCTGTCGTATTGGTCATCGACGATGAACCCAGTCTGCGCGCCACCTTTCGCAGATACCTGGAGCATTTGCATTATACGGTTTTAGAAGCCGAGAACGGTCAAACAGGTCTGAAACTGTTTCAACTGACTCAACCGGATTTGGTACTCACTGATTTGCGTATGCCAGAAATGGATGGTTTGGAAGTTTTGCGGAAAGTACGAGACATTTCTCCAGACACCCCGGTGATTATTGTTTCTGGGAAAGGGGAGATTGACGACGTTATCGAGGCACTGCGTCTTGGAGCCTGGAACTACCTGAGCAAGCCTTTAGACAGTTTGCTTGTTCTGGGACACGTTGTTGACAAAGCATTGGATCATGCCCGTCTCATTCAAGAAAATCGTCAGGCAACCGAGCAGAAAATGGAGCAACTGGCATTATACGATGCCTTGACCGGATTCCCGAATCGAATCTATTTCCAGGATTTGTTAACCCATGAGATTGCTTCTGCCAAACGTCAGGGAGGTCAGATTGCTTTGCTGGTTATTGATCTGGATCACTTCAAATGGATCAACGATACGCTGGGTCACGCTGCCGGGGATGAATTGATCAAAGAAATTGGTCGTCGTTTGAAACTGTGCGTGCGTGACAGCGATATCGTGGCCCGCTTGGGAGGCGATGAATTTACCATCTTGCTTGCCAATGTGATCTATCCAGAACATGCGGCCTCAGTAGCACAAAAGCTTATTTCTTTGGCACGAGAACCAATCACTCTGCTGGGACAAAACGTGCATGTGGGAGCCAGTGTGGGGATTGCCATTTACCCAAAAGATGGCATGGATATGGCCAATTTGCTCAAACATGCCGATATGGCGATGTATCAGGCCAAAGAGGCGGGTCGCAACACCTTTCAATTCATTTCCAAAGAGTTCCATGCCAATGCGTTTGAGCGCATCACCATGGAAGATGACTTACATACATCTATCCAACGAAATGAATTGGTTGTTTATTACCAACCCAAATTGGATTTGCTTGCCAATCGATTGAGTGGCACTGAGGCATTGGTGCGCTGGATCAAGCAGGATGGCAGGTTTGTGAGTCCATCAAAATTTATTCCTTTGGCCGAAGAGACCGGGCTGATTCTCCCGATTGGCAAGCACGTTTTGCATACAGCCTGTCATTTTGCCGCTCACGGGATGCAGAAGCAGAACCATTTTTTGAAAATGGCAGTCAATCTCTCATCGAGGGAATTTCAACAACCCAATCTGGTGGGTCAGATCCATGAAATTCTCCTGGAGACCGGATTGCCCCCTGAACGCCTGGAGATTGAAATCACCGAAAGCATGGTGATGGGCAATATGGAAAAAGCAGTTGGTATTATGAAAGATTTGCGGAATTTAGGTATTTCTTTGGCCATGGATGATTTTGGCACCGGATATTCTTCCTTGGGCTATCTCAAACGCTTTCCCCTCAATACCCTGAAAATCGATCAATCCTTTGTGCGCGATTTGCCTGGCTGTCAGGGAGATGGGGTGATCGTGGACGCCATTATATCCATGGCCCACAGCTTGAAATTGCATGTGGTGGCTGAAGGGGTTGAAACCATGGAGCAATTGGACTATTTGCGTCATCGCGCGTGTGAAACAGTACAAGGGTATTTGATCAGCAAGCCCATTTCGAAAGAAGATCTTTTGCTTTTCTGGCCAAGCCATGATGGTTTGCCATTGGCCCGTTTCCAAGGACATGTGAATCAGAAAGAACAGAAACAGGAGAAAGTCGATAGCGTAATAAAAAAGGTGAGGCATGAGTTCAGCAATTTATTGCAGGTCATTCTGACCAATGCCAGGATCTTGTTGGAAAAAACCAAGGATGGAACAGATGAGCACATGTTGTTGCAGGGCATGGTTACTGTCGGCTTGCGTTCAAAAGAGGTTGTCCAGCAATGGTTGGATTCGGAACAGCACAATAATGAACCCACTGTCATTCCAGATTGGCCACCTTTGAGGGATCAAGATCCTGCTGTACATGACACTATAAAAATCCTGCTGGTGGATGACCAAAAGGAAGTCGTTGCCATTATCAAAAAATTGCTGGACGTTTATGGATTTCATGTGGATGCATGCCATGATCCCCTGGAGGCACTGGAACGCATCCGTTCCGCGCCAGACTGGTACAATTTGCTTCTGACTGACATGAACATGCCCCAATTATCTGGCAAGGAATTGGCTCATGCAGTGATGAGGCTCAATCCAGCAATGCCAGTGATTTTTTGCAGTGGTCATGGAGAGAAAATGGCGTTACATGAAAAAGGGCTGGAGAATGTATGCGCCTGTCTGGCCAAACCGTTCACCGGGCTTGAGTTGGCAACAGCCATACAGCAAGCCATGAAGATCATTTGAACAATACGCGTCACGTGACGGTCAGGTTTGCCTGCTTCGCCAGTTTTAATGAGAGAACCTTGTTGAGTTCCATGATGGTGATCGGTTTTTTGAGGATACCGCTCAACCAGGGATGAATGTCGGTGTTGATCATGGCATGGTCAATGAATCCGCTACACAAAAAAATCGGGATCTCGTGGTTTAAGGCATGCACCTGTTGCCCCAGTTCCACGCCATTCATTTCCGGCATGGCCCGATCTGTCAGAAGGGCGACAAAACTGGAGGGATTGTGCCTGAAATGCTCCAATGCCAGTCCGGGATCATAGTATCCTTCAACGGCGAAACCGAGCAGTTCCAACATACGCCCTATCACTTTGACCACTTGTGGTTCATCATCGACCACCATGATTCGCCCACGCTGGCGACCGGCCAAAACATTTTGTCTGGGTCTTTCGGCATCGTTGATGATTTGGGGAAAAAGTGGCAAATAGACCAGAAAACTGGTGCCTGCCCCCACCGCATTTTTGACCTCTATGCTGCCTTGAGCCTCGTGTACATAACCATGCACCATGGCCAATCCAAGTCCGGTGCCTACTCCAACGGATTTGGTGGTAAAGAATGGGTCGAAGATGCGTTTCAGAATGGATTCTGGAATACCGCATCCATTATCACTTACAGTCAGACAGCCATAGTCGCCGGTAATCACGTTGAGACGCACGGCAGCAGCCTGATCTACCTTCACCTGTTCAAAATGAATCTCGATCACTGGGTTGGCCCGGCCATTGATGGCGTGTACGGCATTGGAGCAAAGATTCATCAACATCTGTTGAAATTGTACGGGATCTCCATAAATGGATCCAGTGAAGGTGTGGATCGTGCTGACGATCTCTACAGTGGCCGGAATCGTGGAGCGCAGCAGACGCAAAGTCTCTTTAAGAACCGCTTGAGGCTGAAAAAAAATGAAGTCTGTCGGGGTGCGGCGCGAGAAATTCAACAGTTGCTTAACCAAATCCCGCCCACGCAACGATGCCTGCAACATGTCGTTGAAAAGTTCCTCCAGGCTTGGATTTCCTTTATTGGCCAGCTGGCCATACTCCGCATTGCCCATGATGATGGCAAGAATATTATTGAAATCATGGGCCACTCCAGAAGCCAACGCACCGATTGCTTCCAATTTCTGGGCGTGGTTAAGTCGCATTTCAATTTGCTGCTTTTCTGCATGGGCCATTTTTTGGTGCAAGGCAATGGCAAACACCTCTCCCAGGCGGATGATGGCATCCAAATCCTCGGCAGAGTAATCCATTCCGGCGTTAGTCAAAACAATCTGTCCCATGGGACGGCTGTTGAGCATGATGGGTACAGAAAGAAAACGCCGCAACGGAATGTGATTCTCTGGCAAATTTCCCAAAAAAGCGGGATGGCTCGCAGGGTCGTTGGTAAAAAAACCACGCCCTAAATTCAAGGCGTAGCCTCGCAGACCAGGATAATTGCGTTCAGAATCCCCTGACGAGAAAAAAGCATTGGTTTCTCTGTGACAGGACGGAAGATGGTCAGAAAGCGTAGAAATAACAACATATCCTTTGATCGGATCCATTTCAGCCACATAGCCGTATTCGCTGTGGGTCAGTTTCTGAGCGCATTCCAGCAACAGATGCGCCACCTCGTGGATTTGAAAGTCTGGGGTAATGAGCATGCGCGAGATACGTTGCAAAGCAAGGTTGATATCAGATTCCTTTTGGATGATATGTGCAAATGCTTGGCTTTGCATGTATGTGATGCGCAGTTCGCTTACCATCTGATTCAATGCCATGGCAAGGTGGTCGAGTTCGTTGAGTGCGCCGTTTATGACCGAGCGATGAGATAACGGTTGTAGTTCTTTCAGATGTTTGAGTTGAATCATATGGGCATATTCCGCCATCTGGTTAAGACGTCGTCCTACCATGATGTGGAGCAGAAACAGAATGAAAAACGAGACCAAAAAGGTTTTGATCGCCTGGGTGGCGAGAATGACCAGCACCTGATCCAGGAGATGGGCATAAATGGCGTCCAAAGTGGCCGCAATTTCCAGGGTTCCCAATGGAATCACCTGATTGTTGAAAGGCCACTCCAGAGTAAATGTACGGAGGATGATTTTGTCCCCGCCTTTTTTTCCCCGAAAGATCTCATCGCCGTTTGTCAGTGTTATTTTGGCATACTGGATATGGGGCAAATCGGCAATTCCCTGGAGTTGCAAATCCACGGTATCCTGGCGGGTCATCCAAATATCCTGAATAATATTTGGCAAATGACTGATTTCGATCTCTTGCAACCGCTGTTCGACTATTGTCCGTTCGTGAGTGAAGTCAATATACAGTTGCAGCCATGTCGCAAGCAGGGTTATCAAAGAACTAAATAGCAGGATATACAGAACAATACGTCGTCCAAGACGATGACGAGGGAAGCTGTAGTCAGAGGGTGGCGGTGACATCAATACGTTTGGGTCGTTCATGGTGAACTTTTGTTCTCAGCGTCCATGATGCGTTGCCAGGTTCCATCACGTTTCATCATACTCAATTCAGCTGCTATTTTGGGAACCCTGTCTGCGTGTTTGCTGTGCAGATAGGCATAAATCGGACTGACTATCAAAGGATCTCCAGCGATGCGCGCAGCACTGATGCCCATTTCTTGTTTGATCCATTCCCCTTGACGTGCATCATAAAGAATGGCATCGACTCTGCGATGTTTCAGGATCGCAAAAAGTTGCTGGGTATTGTCTGCTTTGATAATACTGCGAGCCTGTTTAATATTATCTTCAAATATCTGCCATCCCTTGATGAATGCTATATGCAGCGGGAAAAGATCCTTCCAGGTTGAGATGTGGAGGTTCTCTTGCAGGGTGAATGCGACGAAACTCATTTCCAGCCAGGGTTCGGGTATCATTCGCAGTGAGGGGAATTTTTTTTCCAGTCCGGCAATACGAAAAAGATCACCGTCAACTTTCCCCTGGTTGGCCAGGGTCAATGCCCGTTCCGAAGGGAGGCGAATGATGCGAATCTTTTGCCCCAGGCGTCCAAACAGTTCGTGGGCCAAGCGGTCGAGAATGCCTGTTTCATTGGCGTTGGCATAAATCGGATTGGCATCCGAGACGACCAGGGAAAGATCATCCGCTGTTTTGGCTGTGCCACTGGCAATAAGCAGCAGACACGCAATACTTCCGATGATTCCAAGTTTGCATCTGGAGTGCATGGCCCATTTCCTTGAATCGCCCCTCGGCGGTCGGTGAAATTTTCTTGAACATGCAAAAAATGGATTTTAGAGATTTGAAATAAACTATATGAATCATGCTGTAATCCAAATTCATGGAATTGATGATGATGTTTGAAGTTGAACCAATTGTCAAGATAATCTTGTATACGCTCACGGGTCACTGCTTCCCTATTGGCCCTTGTATACATTTGATGGTGGCACCGACATGTCGGCACGATGGACAAATAATGGTTTCGATACTATTCGTCAGACTGAATGACCGCCTCTGGCAGCATCCATCAAGGGCAATCAAGAACAATCGGAGCCAAGTGTCAGCCCGACACATATCCCTTGATTGACTGCCATGGTTTTTCTCGCTTTTTTCCACACCAGCATGCGCCTTTACACTTTCCATCCACCCATTGATTGCGTTATCATCTCCTCGGTTCTGATACAAAAAAATGATCGACTCGCTTGGTTTCTGGGAAGGCATCCGGCGACTCGCCCCCATAAAACAAACTTTCGATGATGCCGCCAACGCTCCAAACACACCATTTCACGAGCATCAACCATGTCTCTCATGGACACCTCAATGGATCTCCTGAATCCAAGCGGCAATCAGATGCGACTCTCTGCAGTCTCCTGTTGCACCAAGCACGGTCTGTGGGAGTGTGATGTTGTACAAGTGACGATATTACATGACTAAATATGATTTAATAAAAGTTATCATATCACTCATGAATATTCGCGTCATGAATGCTGAAGGGGCGATCAACACCGTGTTTGAAACCATGAGTGCATCCATGATCCATGAAAATCGGTTAAAAATCATATTGTTATGCAGTTTTTGGACCGGCAGCCGTGACGCTCGTGATGCCCCCTATCCGAAGAATGGGACATCGCGTTCTTGTGGGTGCAGAGAGGGTGCTGTTTTTCAGAGCGGGGAAGGAATCAAAGGAGCGGCTGGATGCCAACCACGCCACGCCAGATAGTCTGACTGCCAAACTGTTTCCAGTCTGGGATGTGTTGTTTGTCCAACGGGGTTCAGGATCCTCTGGCTCCTGGACCCCGTTGGTTCTGTCCATTGCGGAGTCTTGAGTTATGCGCCTTGATGATTTGCCTATCCGGTTGAAATTACCGTTGACCATTGGAGTGGGGCTGTTTCTGTTTGCCGGTGTGGTACTGCTTTACACCCTGACCCTGCGCCAAACCATTCGCGAATACGAACATCTGCACGACTACGAACTTACGATCCACTCTGCGGCCCGTACCATCCTGATCGAAGTACTGCAGGCGCGTCGCGCTGAAAAGAATTTCCTGACCACACGGGAATGGAATCAGTTGGATAAGGTGGAGCAGCGGATTGGTCAGGCCGAGGAGGCTGCGCACCTCATCCAGCGTTTGAGCCAAGGCAGGGGCATTGGGGAGGAGGTACGACCGCGCATGGTGCTGCTGGACCACCTGGTGAGCTATCGGGAACAGATGCAATTGATCGGTGAAGCCTGGAAACGCAAGGGGTTAACCCATCAGAAGGGATTGCAGGGCCGTTTCCGCCAGGAGGCCCACGCCCTGGAGGATGCGATGCAACGTCTGGAGCGTAGCGGTGGATCTGCCGCAGTGCAGGTTCAGCACCTCTCTGCCATGGTGGATTACCTCTCCATGCGCCGCAAGGAAAAGGATTATCTGCTGAGCCTGAACCAAGAGACCAGCGCGGCTGATGTGGAACAGCACGCCACCCGATTGGGTGAGCGGATGCGTCGCATCCTGCCCTCCGGTGAGGAGCTGGAGCGGTTGGAAGGGGTGTTGCAGGCCTACCGTGCCGCCTTTCGCGCCCTGGTGGATATTGACCGCGAGATCGATGGGAGCATGAACCGATTACGGGAGGAGATCCATCGGGTCGAGACCCTGAGCGAGGAGATCGACCAATTGGCATCCCGTCTGGCTGCTCAGGGGGGTGTTGCCACGCAGCAGGGGGCCGAACGGCAGGCGGTGTGGATATTTGTCGTCAGTCTGCTTACGATTGTGGTGTGCGGTTGGTTGACGCTGCGCATGGTGCGAAGTCTGGTGCGTGCCATTTCCGATTTGAGCCGGTTTGCCCGCGAGGTGGCCAATGGCAATCTGGATGCCACCACCACCTTGAATCGTGGCGACGAGATCGGTCATCTGGCCGAGGTGATGCGGGCCATGGTGCAGCGCATGCGCGCCATTCGTCTGATCGCCGAGCGCATGGTGACGGTGCTGGCCCTGATCGGACGCGGATCGATCCCCGATCCTTTGGACGCAGAGTTTCATGGGGATTTCAAAAAAATCACCGATGCCTTGAACGATCTGATCACACGTCTGGGCATCATCCGCCGCGTGGCATTGCACATGGACCGAATCCGCCATGGCGAGATCCCGGAAAAGCTGGAAGGCGATGTGCAAGGCGATTTTCGGCGTCTCTACGACTCCATGAACCAGATCATTGATAAATTACGTGAGATCGGCGGCCTGCCGCTAACCGAACAATAAACCAGATATTCGATGATGGATGGATTGACGCTGATCGCAGTGACATTGGGCGTGTTGTTGACCACCTTTCTGGTGGTCACCCTGTTGACCGTGCCCCCACGGTTGCGCCAGATGGTGGCGTCCGTGGCACAGGAGGAGGTGACGGTACAGCCGGTCGATCCCGCCGGGTCAGGAGATGGCACCTCCTGGCAGACGGTGGTGTTCGGGCATGTCTCCCGTCCGCTGGCGGTATTGTTGATCACCGGTCTGGTGGTGGCGTGGTCCGAGGAACATCCCGGATGGTTGGGTTGGGTGAGCCTGGATGACCGGTATCTGAAGATCTGGTATCTGTTCTGGCTGGCTTGGCTTTTTTTCAATGCCAACGAGGCGATCGGCAGACTTTATTATACGGTGCGCAAGCGTTATTTCCATGTGCCGGGGCTGGTCCTTTTTCTGGTACGCCTCATGTTGGTTGCGGCCATTGTTCTGGCGATCTTTCATTTTGTATTGGATTTCGATGCCTCCAAGCTGTTTACCTCCACGGCGGTGGTGGCAGCGGTGTTGGGCATTGCCTTGCGCGAGGTGTTGAGCAATTTTCTGTCCGGGATTTCGATGAATCTGGTCGGAACCGTGGAACCCTCGCAATGGATTGCCGTGGGCGACAAAGAGGGCGAGATCATTCATCGCAACTGGAGGGAGACCCGTCTGCGCACTACCGGAGGGCACATCTGGATCATTCCCAACGGCGTATTGGCTGTCAGTTCGATCAACAACATGACCTGGCCCACCCCGTTACGACGTCATCAGATGAGCGTCACCTTAATGTTCAACGCCTCGCCTGCCTTGGTGCGTGCGGTTCTGGTCGAGGCGGCATTGAGCGTGCCCGATGTGGACAGAAATAAATCCCCGGATGCCTATATCCTGGAATATCGCGATTACGGCATGGTTTATCAATTGCGCTACTGGAGCCGAACCTATTTTGATCGCACCCGCATCGAAGGGACGGTGCGCGAAAGGGTCTGGTATGGATTGCGTCGGAACGGACTGGAGATCCCCTTTCCCCATGGCGGGAATCTGGAGGTGAACGCAGCAGTCACCAATCTGACCCGGGTCGGGGGAGATGCCGCGATGCGCCGCTTTCAACTGCTTGCGCGGAGCAAATTCCTTGAAAAGGGGTTACGGCTCTCGTCTGCGGATGGGCTTGGCATTCCTGCGGACTGGTGGCATGAGCTGGCGGAAGGATTGGTGGAGCGGGTGTATGGGCCGGGCGAAACGCTGTTTCGGCAGGGAGAGGAAGGGCGGAACTGTTGCCTGCTGGTGCGAGGTTGTCTGCACGGGATCTCCTGTTACGAGGGGATGTCCTTGACCCGCGAATTTACCATCGAACCTGGAGCGTTGGTGGGCGAGATGGCACTGTTGACCGGCCTGCCGCGTGCCGCCACGGTGACGGCAGGCAGCGAGGAGGTGGAAGTTTTGGAGTTTTCCCGCGAGTGGTTCGACCGGTTCATGGCGCATCCGGTGCTTTCTGATGCGGTCTCAGCCCTGGTGGCAGCCCGTTCCAAAGAATTTTTCGAGGAACTCCGACTGCTGGAGCCGGGCCAGCAGCTTTTGCTGGGGCCGGGCCTCGCCGGTTTGGCCGCTCTCCCGAAGCGCGTGGAGCCATCGTTGGTCTGATATTCGGCTAAGAGGACGTCCGGTACAGAACTTGCTTAAGATTTACCATTTCACTGTGCTTGGTAGAGAAAAATACCAAGCATCAGCAAGAATGGCACGGTGATGATCATGGCTGCGATCAGCAGCTTCTTCAGAGGTACAGCTGAGGCCTCAAGCCAGGGATCGTGCATAAAAGCAAAACAAGTACCTTTATCCGGGTGCCAAGCCAGATTCCAAAAGAGCGCGGCAGAAAGTGCGATTGTACTGGAAATCACTAAATTTGGTAGCCACGTTGCTGGATAATAACCATCACGAATCAGAATATAAAAATCATAAGACCAGCAAGGCGTAAAGAATAAGGATAGGGCAACAAACACCTTTAAGCTAAAAGTACCTGCTTTTACCGACCTGTAAAGCACCCCCACTGCCCATGGAGAGGTTGTATAGGTGAATAGAGCCACAATTATCGAATCCGCATAGTCCCAAGTGGGATCCCCAGAATAGGGTGCCGCCAATGCCAGAAGAGCGGTTGAAACAACAAATGAGAACATTTTCCAAGGTTGGAGTAGGAATTTCCAATATATTCTTGTGGAAATTTCATAACATTCTGGACAACGCATAAGAAGATAAGCAGAACCGATCAATGCGGACAACCAAGCGATCAGATACCAGAGTTCCCCTTGTGACAGGATAGTCATGCCTCATCTCCTTTCTTTATTGCAAAAAAATGACACCTGCATGATCTCATTTTGTTTTAAAAAGATCGTGTTGTCAAAATTGGCTCAATTTTGTTCAGAAAAGGTCTAGTCATGGTTCACCATCAGCCAATTCTAATGCAGGAACAGCAGCGGCCATGGAGAGGAAAGTCCCATAATCGATCACCCCTGAACGCAATTTTTCCCAGGCATCAGAGACCATTGGGCGCATGCCCACTAAAATGGCTTGGGTGCGCAAGGTGGTCAAGTTCTTGCCGTCAATCAAAGCGTGGCCAAGGTGGGCGGTAAACGGCAACCACTCTTGCACTGCCACGCGACCGCGTATTCCGTAATGGCACCAATGACAGCCGCCACCAGCATAATTCAGAGTATTGGGCAGCACTTCTTTACTCTGAACCCCATGGAGATTCAATATGGCCTTGATACTCTGGTGTTGGTCTGAGGTCAGATCGACCGTTTCCTGACAGTGATCACAAAGTTGCAACAGCAAGCGTTGATGGAGGATCCCCGCTAAGGCCGCCGTCAACGCCTCCACCTTAATCATCATTTGACGCATCATGGCCAAGGTTGACACAGCAGATCGTGCTTCCATAGAAAGCAATACGATGCCCCCCCGTAGCGCGGTCTCAACCAGCAAGCTTAAGGAATGTTCATCGACGACTCCCTCCCAGACCAGCAGGTCAATCGCTGGACCGCGGTGCAACAAGGCATGCAACCCTGCGTCTGGATCCCCTCCCTGCAAGGCACGATTTGAGTAATGACATACCCCTGGAAATGGAAACTCCCTGCGTGGTGAGATGACCAGAATGCGTCTATTTATAGTATTTAAATTCTGGATCAGATTGGCAAGTAAGGTGGTTTTACCCGATTCTGCCGGACCAGAGATCACCCATAATCCAGGATGGATGCCAATCCGTTCCAGGGGGGGATGTAACAAAGCCTTAGGAAAATAGTGCATCGCAATATGTCGCAAAACCAGTGTAAATCCGTCTGTCAAAGGAAGCAGAGTGACATGGTAGCGCAAGGGTTCTCCCTTAAAATAAATATCAATCTCTCCTTCCTGGATGCGGGGTGTTTGTTCTGGAAGGGGATTGATTTTGGCCATAACCAGCAGACGTTGGAGCAGAATGGGACAAAAACTCAACGGAATTTCGCTGACATGACGGAACAGACCATCAATGGACCAACGTATCGTACCATAGTTGTTGATCATCTGGAACAAAATCTCTGTAGTTCCGGCACTATGAGCTTCCACTAATAAACGGTTTGCCAGGGTGACGATAATGGTATCATTTTCATTAAACTCTACTGTATTTTGTTGCTTGATCGTCGCATACTTTTTGTCATCCATGTTCAGTTCATCTTCCATGTTCATACGTGCGATCAGTAAATGCAAGAATGGAGTGCCACCTTTGCGCAGGTAGCGCAAAATATCTTCAGCAAAACCAACCCTGAAAGAGAGTTTTTGTGTTTTAAAAACTTTAGATATAATTTCGATCTTCTCTTTATCGTTGGGATCATCGATTAATATCACGACTTCGTCATTCACGTTACCTGAAACGGGCAACCAGCACTGATGACTTAGATAATCAATATTCAATTTGAAAGAATGAATTAGTTCTAGACATGTTTCGTTATTAGGGTCAAAGGTCATAAAGGGTACTTGATAGTAGTCAGCCAGCGCAGCCCCCACATCCAAGACGGGGATTTTGGCATCGTGAATCAATAGAGAAGTCAGGTTGAGCATCTCATGCATGGATTGGAGGCAATAGGCTTTTAGCTGCTCAGAGGTGAGTTTTCCTTGTCTGATCAACAAGCCATATTTTTTCTGCTGTAACGACACCACATCAGTATCATCATTGTGTTTGTATGTTTGTGGTCGCAGGTAGCTTAGCAGTTTGTTATAAAATTTGCCCATGTTACTCCTTGTTGATTTGTGCTTTGTGCTTTGTGCTTTGCGACATATCCGGCACTGGGCTCCGACTATTCTGCTCCATTATTAGCAGAAATTAACATAACCTGTTGACGAAATTTGACGAGAACTATTTCAATCTGTAGATTTTTTAAACATCTTTGTGGATTATATCGGAGTGGTGCGTTTAAATTATTATCCGCAAACATCAACTCTCTTGTGATCAAGCATAGTCGCTACCCAGTGCCGACTCCCGCTTGGCTACCGATGTGTATTGCGGAAATCAGGCTCCGTCCTCGAATACCTCATCCAGTGATTGTGCATCAAAAATTCGAAGACTCCAATCTTCCAAAGCAGGTAATCGAACTCCCGTTCATATTGTAATTCGATCAGGATCAGTTCGCCCTCGCTGTTCTTGACCTTCATGTCCACGCGATTGAGCTTATCGAGGGCATCTTCCTTGTTGCTTTCGCTCTCCAGGATATCAATGATGCGTATTTCAATGGAAAGCAGTTCACTCAAAAAGCCCTCCAGCACCTCGAAATTGGCCTTGCTGCGCAGAAGCCGTTTCAAAGCCCAGTCGAAAGTGATGAGACGACGTTTGATCATGTCGAACACCGGCTAACTGGTTAGAGTCTACAACACCATGAAATGCTTGAAGATCAGAATATCTTTGGCGTCTTCGCTACCGAAGATCTTTTTGCAGGCAAAGGTCAATGCGTGGATCGATAAATTTCATGACGCATTCCCTGCGATTGACTGGGCAAGAATATCTGAATGGTTCATTGTCCCGTGAAAAAGGGGTAGCGTCAATCAAAATCAGTCAGAATTGGGCTGAAAAAACGTAACCGTTCAGACCCCCTCCTGATCGGAGGACAATTCTTAATTAACTAAAGCTCAAAACTTGCAAAAGGCTTGAATTTTACTCCACTTTTATTTCATCATGATGTTCTTCTTTCCACCTCCTGGAGACCACCATGAAAGCATTTCTGAAGCAATTCGAGTCCAATATCGACTTCCACTATTCTTGCTTTGATCGAGCTGTGATTCGGGGATATATTCTCAAGCTTTTCACAACTGGTGGAATCATAATCCTTCTTCGTGCCCTCGGATTTCATAAGCTCTCCGACGGCATCATGAGAATCCTGACCGACCAACTCAATGCCCATATCGAAAAGGAAGCCAAGGCCAACAACATTCCAATCCACTGGTGGCCTGCGGTTGATGGTGGAAACAATGGGGCCAAATCAGAATATGTCTTCAAACACTACGTCAACAACCACACATTTTCAGGCAACCCTGTTTTCTGCATTCTCACCGATACAGAAGCAGCCTCCACCTATGCTGTTAAAACCATTCAAGCAAAAGACTCCAAGAAAAAAGCCTTCCAGAAGCTTTTTAAGGCTAGAAAAGTTGTCAAACATTTTTACATCTATTTCCACGATGAACTTCTTGGTGGGCCTTCTTTCCTCAAAATCTGTTCCTACCTACCCTTTACCTGTGAGTTTTATTTTAATGGTCACAACGCCATTCGAGTTCAGTTGGACAAAGAAGGCATTGCCTACCAAATGAAGGATCATGCCTTCACCATGGCAGAAAAACCGGAAAGACTCAAAGAAATCGCCGAATCCCTCACCGGCAGGCAAATCCAGGATCGAATCCATTTCTGGATGGATCGATTCTTTCGATTCGACAAAGGCACCTACTCCACCCGCTCAAAGCACCTCCATCACGAATGGTTCATGTCCCAAACAGAGGTCTGCTCCAATATCATTTTCAAATCCCACAGGTTCGCCACGGACCTGTTCGAACGCCTGATGGACAAATTCGTCCGCTTCGGATTGCCCGACAGCTTGAGCCAAGTCTTCGATAAAAGACGGCAACCAACACAAACGAAATCCACCAGAAGGTTGTTCGATCATAACGTGTGCATCAAACACTGGCTTCTCGGCAACTCCATCAAGCAGTACAATAAAATCAGTCATTTCTTCCGGACCGAAACAATCGCAGCCATTCTGAAATTTGCAAACCCTATCATTTCAATACCTTGGAAGCGATAGGCAAAAAAACTGGCGGAGCAACCTTCCCAGATCGAAGCTGGATATCAAGCCATTATCAGGGATTTGATCAATGGGCACAAGCACTTGCCATGGTTTAGCCCGAACTGAAAAAACGCGATTTTTTTTCACGTTTTTATTCAGGAAGAACCTATCAAGCTGTCGGTCTCAACCCAAGCCCAGGCGGGGTGAAGAAAATGATCGTCTGAGGACTCAAAATCAAAAGAATGGGAAAAATGTAGTGCCACTTGCAAAAAAAACACCTTGCAATATATTGATTTTCAAATATCTTTTTAGTAGCATGTCAAATGAGGGTTAAGGCGTATTGACATTTGATAATGTTTCAATCATTCTATCCCCTCGTGAGACAATCTGGCAAACGCGCAGATTCATCACCCAGCTTAAGAGGTTGCGCACCCCTATGAAGCAAAAAAATCATGAGGATCACGCTCTTCCACTTTTCAATACTACCTATCGCTACCGAGGAGCCAACACGGCCCGCCTCTTGCAGTCTCAAACCCAAACATCAGACCGACACAGGTGATGACCCACGATGAAACGTCCGTTGCAAACCAATCGTACCTTCGGGTTGAGCTTCGCATTTTTTCTGGGGGCGATTTCTGGCGTTGGATGGTATTTTTTCGGACATATCACTCTTTGGACTGTATGGGGAGCGGGAATTTTTCTCCTGTTGGCCTTGACACGTCCTGTTTCTTTGCTACTGTTCAATCGCTTGTGGTGCGCAGTGACAGGTTTGTTGGGCATCATCAGCAATCATCTCATTCTGGGTCTGGTATTTTATGGGATCATGACCCCTCTTGGTCTGGCGAGGCAGTTGTTTGGCAAGGATTCCATGGGACGCAGGGCGTTTACCGATCCACAGATCACAACTTTCCTGACTCCGCTTGAGCGTCAAACCACACCGGAAACGTTCCGAGATATTTTCTGAGGAGACCATACATGCTTTCTTTCCTCAAACAGTTTTTCAGATACGTTATCATGTCCAAGTCATTCTGGATCGTACCCCTCTTTTTGTTGCTGTTGTTGCTGGGAGGTATTCTGGTTCTGGCCCAGGGTTCGGCGGTGGCTCCCTTCATCTACGCGATTTTTTGATATCATGAAACAATCTTCCTGGCCATCCGGAAGAACCGTACTGGGGATTTCGGCTTTTTATCACGACAGTGCCGTAGCATTGGTGCGGGATGGGGAGATTCTGGCCGCAGCCCAGGAGGAACGGTTTACCAGAATCAAAGGCGACTCCGGCTTTCCGGCCCGCGCCATACAGTATTGCCTGGAATCCCAGGGGATCACCCTGGACCAGCTGGATTATGTCGGTTTTTACGACAAGCCTTTGTTGACCTACATGCGCCTGCTGGAGACCTATCTGGCTTACGCGCCCCATGGTTTTTTCTCCCTGGTTCAATCGCTGCCGCTTTGGATCAAACAGAAACTGTTCATCAGCTCCCAGTTGCTCAAACAATTGAATGCTTTGGGATGCGGCAAGATCTCCGAGGAACAGCTTCTGTTCAGCCAGCATCATCACGCCCACGCAGCCAGTGCCTTCTACCCTTCCCCATTCGAACGTGCGGCGGTCCTGGTGCTGGATGGTGTGGGCGAATGGGCGACCACCACCCTGGGCCGGGGAAATGGCACCCGCTTGGAACTGCTGCGGGAAATCCGGTTTCCCCACTCCCTGGGCATGCTCTACGCAGCGTTTACCTATTATCTCGGCTTCAAGATCAATGATGGCGAATACAAGGTCATGGGGTTGGCACCCTATGGCACCCCCAGATATGCCACGGTGATTCGGGAACGACTCTTGCGTTTGTTGCCCGACGGATCGTTTCATCTCAATATGGATTATTTTAATTATTGTGTTGGTCTCACCATGACCAATGATCGGTTTGCCGCTCTGTTCGATGGCATTCCGGCGCGTCCATTGGGTTTTCGTCCTGGACAAAGAGAGATGGATCTGGCGGCCTCCGTCCAGCAGGTCACTGAGGAGATCGTCCTGGCCTTGGCGCACACCCTGCACCGGGATACCGGGGAGAAACATCTTTGCTTGGCAGGTGGCGTGGCTTTAAACTGCGTGGCCAATGGACGACTTTGGCGGGAAGGGCCTTTCGAAAAAATCTGGATCCAACCCGCTGCCGGGGATGCTGGTGGTGCCCTGGGCGTGGCCCTGGCCATCGCGCATGCCCACGACATACCCAGGGTCGATTTGGGAACCCGACGTGATGCCATGCACGGGGCCTATCTTGGTCCCGCCTTTGATCAGGATGCCATTCTGTCGACATTGGCATCCCATCATGCGATTTTTCACCTGCTGGATCAGGAGGAGGCCCTGTTTTCTGCGGTGGTGGACGCCTTGACCCAGGAGAAAGTGATCGGGTGGTTTCAGGGGCGCATGGAGTATGGCCCACGTGCCCTGGGCAATCGTTCCATCCTGGGAGACCCCCGTTCTGTACGCATGCAGCGCACCATCAACATGAGGATCAAATACCGGGAGAGTTTCCGTCCATTCGCACCCGCTGTTTTGTATGATCATGTCTCCCAGGATTTCGAGTTTACCGGGGAAACCCCCTACATGCTGTTTGTCGCCCCCATTCATGCCCGGCATCGTCGGGAGTTGAGTCTGGAAGATCAAGGACGACAGGGCATGGAACGGCTTGAAGTTCACCGGAGCAACCTGCCGGCCATCACCCATGTAGATTTTTCCAGTCGCATTCAGACCGTGCATCCCGACACCAATCCCCGCTTTCATCGTCTTCTGGAAGCCTTTTATCAACGCACAGGGTGTGCCGTACTCATTAACACCAGTTTCAATGTGCGCAATGAACCGATTGTATGTACTCCTGAAGATGCCTACCGTTGTTTCATGCGGACGGAAATGGACCTCCTGGTACTGGGGAACGCCATTCTGTTCAAGGAGGAGCAACGATGACACTCCCGGTCTTTTCCGAACGGATTCTGGCCTGTTTACAAGACCCGGATTGCAAACCGGATGGTTCCTTGGAACTCGTCCCAAATGGATTGCGTTCTGTGACCACGCAGCGTATTTTTCCCTTTGAGGAAGGCATTCCGTCGCTGTTTCAGCCAACCAACGACCAGGAGGGGGTGACGGTACGGATCAAAACGTTCTACGAGAAAAACCCCTTCCCCAATTATGAGGGTCAGGAAGAATTTTCTGAACTGGTCAATCGGGGCCACTCCAACACGTTTCAGGAATCGTTGTTGAATGCAATCGGATACAACAAACTCATTCTGGAGTGTGGTTGCGGGACCGGTCAATTGAGCCACTATCTGCAACTGCACAACAATCATGTCCTGGGTATCGATATGACCCTGAGCAGTCTGAAGCTGGCCATGGAACACAAGCAACGCAACGCCTTGACGCGCAGCTCCTTTGCCCAGATGAACCTCTTCAATCTGGCCATCCAGGATGGTTCGTTCGATGTAGTCATCTCGATGGGGGTTTTGCATCACACCTTCGATGCCAGGGGTGCGTTTCGCAACATCGTCAGGAAGGTCAAGCCGGGTGGAATCGTCATCGTGGGCCTGTACAACTATTTTGCCCGCGTTCCGACTTGGATCCGTTCCAAATTGATCCGCTTTTTGGGGCCTGAAATCGATTTCGTGGTGAGGAATCGCATCCGTGATTCACGCAAGGCGGATATCTGGATCCAGGATCAATATTTCAATCCCCATGAAACCTGGCACTCCATTGATGATGTCCTGGAATGGTTCATGGAAAACGATCTGGAGTTCCTGAATTGTTCCCCCCCCATTCTGGATACGGCAGGCGAGTCTGCAAAGGATCTTTTTGGACCCAGTGATGCGGGTAACAAGGAGCAACGGATCGTGACGCAACTGTTATGGCTGTTTTCCATTGCGCGTGAAGGGGCGTTGTTCTGCATGATTGGACGCAAGCGGGATTCTGTAGTGGTTTGCCAGGAGACAGGTCACCCCAGACAGGCTTCCGCCGGAAAAGCCTAAAAATTTATTTGACATCCTCCAGAACCCTGGCGCAAAATTAATTAAGCTGTTCTGACTTGGCCTGGACTGACGAAGAGGAGCCGCAGTGCAATACACGACAAGAACCAGATTGGAAATAATTGCAGTCCAGAACCAACAAGATAAAGAATAAGGGTTCCTATGGAATGGAAAAATGAAGTAATTCTTATTACCGGCGTCACATCTGGTTTGGGCGAGCAGTTGGCATTAAAGGGTGCGGAACTGGGAGCCACGTTGATTTTGGTGGCGCGCAATCAGGATGGGTTGCAACGACTCCTGGCAACCGTGCGGGATCGGGGTGTGGCAGCTTATGGGTTTTGTTTCGATTTGCATCAGTACGAGAAAATTCCTGAACTGTATCAAGAGATTAAGGCCACAGTGGGCAACACGCCCACTGTGTTGATCAATAATGCTGGATATAATGCTGCCGGATTCATCATCAATACTCCGGCCAAAGTCTATGAAGATAATTATCGGACAAATGTTTTTGCTCCCATCGCCTTGATGCAGTCAGTGCTGCCCGATATGTTACAAAAACAGAAAGGATATGTGGTCAATATCATGAGTGCGGCCATGCATCATGCCTTTCCTGGCATATCTTCCTACTGTTCTTCGAAAGTCGCATTGGGTTCTATTCACGAAAGTTTGCAGACCGAACTATCCGGGACATCGGTCCATTCGCTTTATGTCAATCCAGGCAGTTTCCGGTCTGAATATTTCAAGAATACCCGTGTGGATGGCCGATTCAAAAATTATCGTTATCAATCCAAAGCGGATCATTTGCGCAAGGATCCTCGGATCGTCGCAGAGGCCATTTTCAAGGCCCTGTCCGAGGGCAAAAGTCACATGGATCTGAGTTCCTACATGGACAAGATCGGGCATCATCTCAACTACTGGGCACCCAGAGTCCTGGATTGGTTGTTGGTCACGCGCAATACGGACATTTTGCGAGATCGTCCCTATGCGTAAGGGGGAGGCTTGGCGACTTCTGGTGCGGATGCATAAATTTCTCGCCTTGTTAAATCCCCATCTCCTGTTACACAAGCCTCTTTTTCTAGTTCGCGTCAGTTTTCGTTTATTTGCATTAAAATGGTTCAAGACCGATCCTTTAATCGGAATCAATTTTGCTTCTCACTATCAATGTAATTTTAATTGTCGGCATTGTTATGAGCAGGAATTCAGAAAAAAGACCCTCAAGCCCCGGTTGACCTTGGAGGAAAAGAAAAGCATCCTGCGCGACTGTATCGGCATGGGCGTGGTGAACGTCACTTTCGTGGGGGGCGAGGCGACCATTGATCCAGATTTGGATGCGTTGATTTTGGCTTGCAGCCCATGGAAGACATACATCGCGATTGCCACCAATGGCTTTACACTGACTCAGGATCGAATCATCCATTACAAAAAATTAGGAGTTGATAAATTTTGTTTTTCAATCGATAGTATGGATCCCGCCGAGCATGATCATAACCGTGGACGAGCAGGTTCACACCAGCGGGTTTTGCAGGCCATACAAGATGTTAAAAAACTTGGAATTGACGTATCGGTGCAATACGTGGTGTACAAGGATTCCACCAAACGAGCCGATTTCTTGCAAGTTGTCGAATATGCCGTGCAACAGGGCATCCGTTTGCAATTCAAGCCTGTAATCCCGTTTGGTGGCGTTGATCGGCAGCAGGAACTGCTGATCACCCCAGAGGACAGCGAGGTCATGTTGGCCTTGCACAAAAAGAACCCCATGCTTATTCGGGATTCCTATGGTGGCGGGTGCCCAGCATTTCAAAACACGATCACCATCAATCCCTACGGGGAGGTGCAACCCTGTAATGCGGTTCCGGTTTCGTTTGGCAACCTGAAAGAACACTCCTTGCGGGAAATCTTGCGCAAAGGCCGATCTATTTCTTTTTTCAACGGTCGGTATGATGGATGTCCACCTGCGGAAGACATGGATTTTATAAACCAGTGCATGGCGGGACGGGAGAATTTGAGGGTAGTACCCGCTGCCGAAGAGGTTTTCAAAGAATTGCGCTTTTACTCAGGACCAAGATAGGGGAAGGGAGTGCCTGTATGCGTCATCTCGTAATAGGAGGCAATGGTTTTATTGGTGCCAACTTGACGCGTCTGTTGACCGGACGGGGTGAAAATGTAAGTGTGTACCATCGCAAGAACTCTTCGCTAATCAATCTTCGGGATGCTGGTTGTCGGTTCGTGTCTGGAGAATTGGAGGATGCTTCGCTTCTGTCACAGGCGATTGCCGATT
>JAMOBH010000316.1:0-6554 GCA_039908085.1 Magnetococcus sp. YQC-5 | reverse complement strand
GGCTTTGCTCAATCATCAACCGATCCCTTTCAGTCACGGAATCCCGGAACCATGGCCAATTCTGCCTAAAATCGAGGGGATATGAAAAAACCTACCCTTGTAAGGGAATCATTCCCCCTGGCCCCCCCCAACAGTTTGTTCCGCTTTAAGTGAGAGGGCCATGCGTTGACTCACAGATTCGGTGGATTGAGCAGGGCAGCATCGGCTTGGCCAACAGGGTCTTGGATTAGCACCCGATTTTGCTCAATGCGCAAACGACCCTGGGCAAACAGAGAGACTGCCAGGGGATAGATCCGATGCTCTTGTTGGAGAATACGGGCCGCCAAAGTGGCGGCGTCGTCCTGTTCCAGGACAGGTACAACAGCCTGGATCACAATCGGACCAGCATCCACCTCCTCGGAAACAAAATGGACCGTGGCCCCGGAAAACCGAACTCCTGCATCCAAAGCCTGCTGTTGCACGTGCAACCCTGGAAAGGCTGGCAGCAACGCAGGGTGAATGTTGAGCAATCGCCCCTGAAACCTGCGCACAAAATACGGCGAAAGAACACGCATGAAACCGGCCAAACAGACCAATTCGACCCCGGCTCTGTCCAAGACCTCGATCATGGCCTGTTCAAACGACTCTCGGTTTGAAAAATGTCGATGGTCAATGACAGCAGTAGGTATACCAACCCGATTGGCCCTGACCAGACCCTGGACATCCGGTTTGTTGCTGATGACCATGGCAATCCGGGCTGGCATGGAACCGTCGGCAGAGCGGTCGATCAATGCCTGAAGATTGCTCCCGCCACCGGAAATCAGGACGCCAACAGGCAGCACGTCACTCATGGAAGGTAACTCGTGGCTGATCGGTTTGATCATGCCCCACGACGCGCCCCACACGCCAGGCCCGTTCCCCGGATGCCCACAGACTGGCCAGGGCAGCCTCTTCTTCATCGGGTGACACAAAAACGACCATTCCCAGGCCACAATTGAACGTTCGTGCCATTTCCGCCTCTTCAATGTTGCCAAGCCGTTGCAACAAGTCGAAAATAGCTGGACGCGGCCAACTCGTTTTGTCCATGACGACGGCTGTGCCAGGGGGTAGAATGCGTGGGATGTTGTCCGTGAATCCACCCCCGGTGATATGGACCAATCCCTTGATGCGCACCTGACGTGCCAGTTCCAGGACAGGTTTGACATAGATGCGGGTAGGAGTCAGGAGAGCGGCACCCAGTGTCGTCTCTCCTGTCGGGGTGGGGAACGGGCTATCCAGACCAGGGCCGTCTGGTCCGAGAATCAACCGGCGGATGAGGGAATATCCGTTGGAATGGGGGCCGGAAGAGGCCATCCCGATGACCACATCCCCAGGGACAATCCGGGTGCCATCAATCAGGTTGGCACGATCCACAATGCCAACCGCGAATCCAGCCAGGTCATACTCTCCTGGAGGGTAGAAAGAGGGCATTTCAGCGGTTTCGCCTCCCACCAAGGCGCAACCAGCCTGTCGGCATCCGGTGGCAATTCCCTGAATGACGGTTGCAGCAATTTCTGGATTCAAGACGCCAGTTGCGAAATAATCCAGAAAGAAAAGCGGCTCTGCCCCCTGTACCACCAGGTCGTTGACCGACATGGCCACCAGATCGATGCCGACCGTGTCATGCCGATTGGTCAGAAATGCCAGCTTGAGTTTGGTGCCGACCCCGTCCGTGGTCGAAACCAGAATGGGATCCGCAAATCGCTGCCATTCCGGTCGAAACAAGGCACCAAAGCCGCCCAGTTCGCTCAAGACGCCTGGTCGATGGGTGGAGCTGACCGCGTCGCGGATCATGGCAACCACACGATTGCCTGCGTCAATATCGACGCCCGCATCCCGGTAGGTGATGGAATGTTTGTCCTTGTCGGGGACAGAACCTGAAAAATGAGTGGTGGACATGAGAAATATGCATCCTTTGTGCAAGTGTCTTTGGTCTTTTTCCTCCAGAAAGGGTACACTAGCTGCGCGAGTTGTGAAATGGAACGAAAAATCCAAAATGAAAGAGTCCTGACCAAATCCATGAAAAAATTTTTCCATTCAATCGGCTTGAGTTCATGGCAGCGATTGGCCGCGCTGCTGATACTGGTGATGGCACCGCTGCCGACGCTTTGGGCCGGGCCATCGGAAACCGCACCACCACCGGAAAAAAAACGTGAAGCAGCACCTCGTGAGGCTGCGTTGGTATATGAAATCCAAGGCGTGGAGGTGTCTGTTCCCATGTCCGGCAAAGGTATGGATGCCATGCATGAGACCGGGGTGACTCTGGCACAAAAAGAGGGCCTGCACAGACTGTTCCGGCGCATGCTGACCAGCAAGGATCGGGTTGCACACAAGGATTTTCTGGCCACCCTGCACAAAGAGTCCAAACGGTTGACAGAACGGGTCATGGTCCGAGCTGAAAAGCAACATGCAGATCGTTTGGCCATGACGGTGAACGTGCTGTTTTCCCAAAAAGAGATTACCGCCGCGTTTGTGCAACAGGGTTTGCCTTACAACGAAGCCGCGCATCCGTTGGTATTGCTCCTGGCCAAAGAAGAGTCGTCCATGCCAGGAATCCCAACCCCTGGGCTGCTGTTGCAACAAGCCTTGCTTCCTGCGGCACGGGAATATGGTTTTTCCGTACTGCTCCCCTTGGGGGATATGGAGGATTTGACCAATCTTTCCTGGGAACGGGCCGCGAAAGGCGACAAGGAATTGTTGAATTGGGCTGCTGCCCGTTATGGGGCAACCAACACCTGGGGGGTGCAGGCCGAGGAGGCTCCGGTTACCGTGAAAAGTGGACCACCCCGTTTTCGGGTATCAGGATCTTTGCTGGAGAGTCGTCCCAACAGTGCGGTTGTCACCTGGAAGGCCCGTGAGGAGAAATCAGGGGCCACTCAGGAAGAGGTCACTCCTGCCCTGTATGCCCCCCTGGCAACCAAATTGCTGCAACAGGTCATGGATCGTTGGATTCAAGATCACTCCTTGCAACCTGGATTGCAACACCAAGTCCATTTGCGTGTCATCCACGAAGCCCAACTGGCCCGTTTGACCGAATTTCTCAAGGAGTTGCGTAATGTGCCAGGGGTGAAGGAACCTCAAGTGGTCAACACCTCAGCCAGAGAAACCGTGTTTGAATTCGCCTTTCAAGGACAAGACGACGCCTTGCTGGCAGCACTTGGCAAGCTTGTCGTGCATCAGGAACGCACAGCGGATCAAATTGCGGTCTGGTTGATCTCTCCACCCCCGGCAAACACAACCCTCACTCCAACCCCTGCTCCAGGAGCTGTTCCAGCACCGACTCCGGGATCTGTCCAGCCCCAGGGCCATCCAACTCCTGGAGGAGCCGTTCCTGCAACACCGACTCCGGGATCTGTCCAGCCCCAGGGCACTCCGACTGGAAAAACGCCCGATATCTCTGTGCCAAACGACCCCACTCCTGAAGCTACTCCATCCAAAGGGTGGATTTGAGGATGAGGTTTGACTTGAGAGCATACCAATGAAAGAAGTATTGTTTATCGCAGCCGGAACCCGTGGGGCCAAACGGATTGGGAATCTCTTTCAACCCTATATACCGATACGGGATCAATTGTGTGTGCAACATGTGATGGAATCCGCCATCAACGCCACAACCATCGATAAAATTTATATTTGGGGTGATCCGCCAACACTAAAAACCATTCTCCATACGACCCTCAGCAAGGCGGCCAGGAACAATATCGAGGTCATCATTGCCCAGGAAAAAAATAATTTTGTTTCAAGTTTTCTGTTTACCTATCTGTTGTTTTTGTCCCATCGACTGGGTCAGTCGGTGGCGGATGATGTATTGGCAGGCGATGAACCGGGTCCATTGCAATGGGATCTGTTGCGGGAATTTGGCCAGGATGAGGCCATTGCCAATTTGTCAGTCAATCTCATCTTGAGCGATACCCCCTTGATCAAACCCTATGAAATCGACACCATGATCACCCACAAAAATCCGAATGCGGATTTGATTTTTGGCAGAACGGTCAAACACTCCATGGATCGTGTCATGTCTGGCATCCCGGAATCGTTTCGTTATGATCTGGCAGTGAAAAATTATTATAATTACATTTTAAAGGAACAATCTGTGGATTTGATTGTCAACAGTTTCATGGCTGGCAAACCGTTGCGGATACCGGGATATGTTTGGAATTTTGCCGGACATCTCTTTCACAACAGAACCATCATCGAAGGCGGACGTTTCAACCTGAAAAAAATAAAAAATAATGTGATTTTTTTCAAATCCATTTTTTCAAAAAATCATCTGGCGGATGTCGAAAGATCGGGTTCATCGAAATTGAACTATTATCAAAAACTTAAAGTGTTCTCATTCCTGGTAAGATCCTATTTTGCCATCATCAACAATAACAAAAAGGCTCAAAAAAAATTTCGAGATCTGTCTGTTCTGGAAGAGAAAATCAAGTCCTTGACCAATTGCACGATTGAGTATCAGATCAGCGATTGTTTTGGTCCTGCCCTGGATATTGATACGGAATATGAGATAGAATACATTGATCGTTTTTTTGAGTCATTGTCCCGTGGGATGAACCCAACATGATGCCTTTACAACATATACTGGAATTTGGTGTGGATCCGATTTTCACCTTCGATAATTACATCGTTGGCGAATCGAATCGATTGGCTTGGCAAGCGGTGCATATGCTGATGGAATCCGAAGCGACCAGTCTCACCCTGACGGGTGATGCAGGGTGTGGCAAGACCCATCTGTTGCATGCCGCAGTCACGGCCCGATGGGAACAGCAGGGCAAGGAATCAGCAGTCTTTCTGGATCCTGAGACCCTGGGTGCCGCATTGGCGGGTGGCGGGGAGGGAGAATTGACCCGTTTTCTGGAACGCTGGGGCGATGGGGTGTTGGTGGCAGTGGATAACCTGGAACACCTGGAACACGATCCTTTGTCGTTGCAAGAGGGGATTCTGTTTTTGTTCAACCGGTTGAGAGAGACAGGGGGGCGTTTACTGGTAGGCTCCAGGGTTTCGCCGCAACATCTGGAATGGTTGCGTCCTGATTTGCGTTCCCGGCTGTTGTGGGGCCCGGTTATGGTCATTGCTCCACCAGATGACGGTGAGTTGGAAGCGATTCTGACCAAAATGGCCACGGATCGACAGGTCCGCTTGAGTCCTGAACTGGTGAAATTTTTATGTTTGCGTCTGCCACGGCGGATACCGGATTATGCCTCTGCCTTGGCCCGTTTGGACCGGGCTGGCCTGGAGCAGCAACGTCCCTTGACCGTACCCTTGGCCAAAGAGGCACTGGGGTTGTAAGGGACATCCAACCCATGCAACCCCTTCGAATTCTGACTTTTTCATCCTTGTTTCCCCATCCGGCCCATCCCACCCATGGGATTTTTGTGGCAGAACGGTTGCGTCATCTGGTGGGATCTGGTCAGGTGGATGTCCGGGTGGTGGCACCCACACCCTGGTTTTTTGTCACCCACCCGAAACTCAACAAGTATGCCTGGCTGGGCGAACAGGCACCCCAACGGGAACAACGCGATGGCCTGGAAGTTCTCCATCCCCGCTATCTGCTGATTCCCAAGATCGGGATGTCTTCGGCCCCCTTTTTTCTGGCTGCCGGAGCCATGCGAGGAGTGCGAACGCTCCTGCAAGAAGGATTTGATTTTGATCTCATTGATGCGCATTATTTTTTCCCAGACGGGGTGGCAGCCTTGCTATTGGGCCAATATTTTCGTAAACCTGTGGTGATCACAGCACGGGGCAGTGATCTCAACCAGATTCCCCAATACCGTGTGCCTCGCGCCATGATTCGCTATACAGCCCAGCGGGCCGCAGGTTTGATCACAGTGAGTACCGCCCTGCAAGAGGTGTTGGTCAAGATGGGCATTGCCGCATCCAAAGTGACGGTATTGCGTAACGGCGTGGATTTGGAGCGGTTTTTCCCGGTGGATCGGGAGCTGGCCCGCAAACGTTTGGGCTTGACCCGTCCCACATTGTTGTCGGTGGGTTTTTTGATTGACCGTAAGGGTCATGATCTGGTCATACGGGCCTTGTTGGAATTGCCAGGCATGGACTTGTTGATTATTGGTGATGGACCTCGACGCGAGGCGTTGCAAGCCTTGCCAGCAGTTTTGGGTCTTGCGGATCGGGTCCGTTTTGTGGGTGAAATTCCCCAGGAACAACTCCGCGAGTATTATTCCGCAGCCGATATGTTGGTGTTGGCTTCCAGTCGGGAAGGGTGGGCCAATGTTCTGCTGGAATCCATGGCGTGTGGCACACGCGTGGTGGCCACCCATGTTTGGGGTGCCCCAGAGGCTGTCACCGCCCCAGAAGCCGGCTTGTTGTTCGATCAACGCACTCCATCAGCTATTGCCAAGGCCGTCAGAATGGCTCTGCAAATGCCGCACAATCCTGCGGCCACCCGGCGTTATGCCGAACGATTTTCCTGGGAAGACACAACTCAGGGACAATTGACGTTGTTTCGCAAAATTATTGAACGGGAGAAAGGGCATCTCTCCTGAATGTGCGAAAAAAAATCAAAACCTTGGGGGGCGGTG
>JAMOBH010000315.1:0-6588 GCA_039908085.1 Magnetococcus sp. YQC-5 | reverse complement strand
GATGAATCCCCCAGACCCCCTCTTTTTTTTTAATAATTAAAACCACAAAACAGAGAAATATGGGGCGAGCGAACCGCCCCCAACGTCTTATCGCAACAAACGTCGGACTTGTTTGACAATCCCATCCACATCCAATTCCAATTCGGCACGCAGTTCACATTGTCCCCCATGTGGAATGAAACGGTCAGGAATACCCCAGTTTCGCACCTTGAGACCATGATCCAAATGACCGTTTTGGGCAAGAGCTTCCAAGATCGCCCCACCAAATCCACCCAGAATGGTGTTGTCTTCCAAAGTGACCAACGCACCAGCCTTGACAGCGTGATTAAGCAGTTCCATGTCCAAAGGTTTGATGAACCGGAAGTCATACACACCGGCGGAAATGCCTTCCTGTTCCAGTTGTTGAGCAGCCAACAAAGCCGCATGCACGGGCTGTCCCACGGCAAGCAGGGAGATATCGGTTCCCTCACGCAACGTGCGCCCGACACCTGGTTTCAAAAGGGTGATAGGTTCTTCAACCAGATTCATGGCCGCGCCACGAGGATAACGAATGGCTGCCGGTCCTCCCAACGCAATGGCTGTGGCCAACATATGACGCAATTCATTTTCATCCGCCGGTGCCATGATGACAAGATCAGGAATGGCACGCAAAAAGGTCAAATCAAAGACCCCTGCATGAGTTGGTCCATCTGCCCCCACCAATCCGGCCCGATCCAGGGCAAAGACCACCGGGAGTTTTTGCAATACGACATCATGAATGAGCTGATCATAAGCACGTTGCAAAAAAGTCGAATAGATGGCCACAACCGGAATATACCCTTCACAGGCCAATCCAGCGGCAAAGGTGACGGCATGCTGTTCAGCAATGCCCACATCAAAGAAACGGTCCGGGAAACGTTCGTTGAATTCCGACAAGCCGGTTCCTTCTGGCATGGCCGCAGTAATGGCCATGATTTTCGGATTTTCACTGGCCAACGCAACCAGGGTGTCGGAAAAAACTTGCGTATAAGACGGGGTGATGTCCCGCGCCGGCAAAACCCCCTGACCACGATCAAAAGGGGAGACCCCGTGATACGTGCATGGGTTGCGCTCGGCAGGAATGAAACCTTTGCCCTTTTTTGTGACCACATGCACCAGAATCGGACCAGGGAGTTGCTTGACGTTGCGCAGTGTGGGCAACAATTGGCTGAAATCGTGACCGTCGATCGGCCCGAAATAGTCGAATCCCAATTCTTCAAACAGAGTACCTGGAGTGAGCATGCCTTTGACATGTTCTTCGGCTTTGCGGGCGGCGTCCAACAAAGGCGGAGAGATGCGACCCAGGACTTTGCCGGTCCCCCCCTTGATCCGGGTATACGTACGACCGCTCATGATGCGACTCAGATAGGCTGAAAAAGCCCCGACATTGGCAGAGATGGACATCTCGTTGTCGTTGAGTATCACGATCAGGTTGATTTCTTTTTGATACTCCCCGGCATTGTTGAGAGCCTCGAAGACCATGCCAGCGGTCATGGCTCCATCACCGATGACGGCGATGGAGTGTCGTTTCTGCCCCATATGACGAAACGCCAAGGCCAACCCCAGAGCCGCTGAAATCGACGTGGAAGAGTGCCCGGCACCAAACGGATCATAGCGGCTTTCCGAACGATTGGTGAAGCCGGAGAGTCCATGACGCTGCCGCAAGGTGTGCATGCGGTCGCGCCTGCCGGTCAGAATCTTGTGGGGATAGGATTGATGTCCCACATCCCAGATCAGACGATCTTCGGGGGTGTCGAAGATGTAATGCAGGGCAATGGTCAATTCCACAACACCCAGGCTGGCTCCAAGGTGTCCTCCGGTTTTGGCGACGGTGTCGATGGTGAACTCTCGCAGTTCATCCGCCAAGGTTCGCAGGGCCTGTTCTGGCAGGGCGCGTAATTGATGGGGTTCGTTGATGGTTTCCAGCAGTGAGTACATGAGGTCTCAATTATGTCAGTGAGTGCGGTCTAACAGCCGAGTGACCAAAGCGCGCAAAGGATCGGCTGTCGAGGAGAAAGGTGTCAGAGCCTGCAGGGCCTCTTGCACCATGATTTGCGCCTCCTGACGGGCTTGGGGCAACCCCATGAGAACGGGATAGGAGGCTTTATTGCGTTTACGATCATTCCCAGGGGTTTTACCCATGATGCGGCTGTCGCCGATTTCGTCCAGAATGTCATCGGTGATCTGGAAGGCCAAACCGAATGCTTCGCCGAAACGGTTGAGGCAACGCACCTGTTCGGGGGTTCCTCCCCCCAGTTGCGCGCCGATCAGACAGGCTGCGCGAATCAAGGCACCCGTTTTGTGAATATGAATATTTTGCAGTTCAACCAGAGTGGTTTCCTGATTTTCGGCCAGGATGTCGAGCATTTGTCCACCCACCATGCCATGGATGCCCGCATCCCTGGCCAATTGCGCGATCATGGCCAGGAGGATGGTGCTGTCCTGATGCAAAATGGGTTGGGCAGCCAGTTCAAAGGCCAGAGTCAGCAGGGCATCACCTGCCAGAATGGCAGTGGCTTCGTCAAAGGCCTTGTGACAGGTGGGACGTCCTCGCCGCAGGTCATCGTTGTCCATGGCTGGCAGGTCGTCGTGAATCAAAGAATAGGTATGAATGCATTCCAGGGCGCAGGCAAAAGGAAGCAGGTCATGGATACGACCTCCCACGGCTTCGGCAGAGGCCAAAACCAAAATGGGACGCAACCGTTTGCCGCCTCCCATGAGACTGTGACGAATGGCGGCATTGAGACGCTCCGGGGGTTTGTGCGCTGCCGGAAGAAAACCATCCAGCGCGCGTTCCACCAGATTTTTGCGTTCGTCCAGGTAGGATTGCAGTTCCATGGGCATTAGCGGGTATTCAAACCGTCCTTGGCGGTTCCCATCAATTCCTCGATCCGTTTTTCTGCGGCATCCAGGCGTTGTTGACACTGGCGGGAGAGGGTCATGCCCTCTTCAAAAGCGGCCAATCCTTCTTCCAGGGGCATTTCACCCTGCTCCAGTCGCGTGACAACCTCTTCCAGGCGGCTCAAGGAGCGTTCAAAGTCGAGTGATTTCATGGTATTCACAAGTTTGTCCCCAGATGTCTTGGTGCCCATTTTTGCAAACAAAAAAGGCACTATAGCAGTCAGCGCGTCAGGAAGCAATCGTAATGATGCATTACAATCAGCCGGAGTGGGCTGTGTCAAACATTGCAAACGTTTACATCATGGATTAAAACAGGTACGTTACAAAGCTGTCATATCCACATAAAATGGGAAACTGTCTCGAAAAAGGCTTGCAGCCATTTATGGCGGAAGGTTTTGATCATTTGGCATGGTAGATCCTGACGCTTCGAATGGCAATCTTTTTTTGGTCAGACCAATGCCCATAAACATTTGGAAGGATAACGTATCATGGCACCTCAAGTAATATCACCCATGCAACGCGAATTGAAAAATCTCACCAGTATGAGTGATCCGGTGCCGATTGATGTTTTGCAAAAATGGGTGGATCGTTGCACTTTGGAAGAGTTCAAAGCTGCCGTCACGGTCCCGTTTCTTTTCGAAATCATCCTCACGAAGAATCAAACGGTTCCAACAAAGCGTCGTCGTGAGAATGTCAATGATCTGCGTGATGCCCCTCCATCCTCTGTCGGCATGCGTACTCCTCTTGTATATCCTTTGCCAAGTTTGGATCTTACTGCTCGCAAAACAAGAAAAGTTGTTTGTATTGGGGGGGCGGTCGGCAACGACATCGTCATTCCCGATCCCTCCATTTCACCCAAACATGCCATCATCACCATGGCCGAGGACGGATTGTATCTCTCTGATTTGGGATCCAGAAATGGTGTGTTCTTGAACGGCATTGAATTGCAGTTTCGTGAAGTGGTCTCTCTGACCGATGGAGATGAAATTTGCTTGGGAATGACCAAATTTGTTTTTGTGTTTCCCAGATCGGTTTATGAGAAATTAAAATTCAAGAAAAATATTCATAGTGTGGATGATGTCATCACCGCATCCGGGCGTGTGAATTATTCTTACTTGAAGGGATTGGCACGAGACAATGAAAAAAGTGCTTTCATCGATTTAATTGCCCATCCAGTTTTGATGGGTGCGGCACTGTTTCGTGGCCAACTCCGTCGTCCGGCCCAAGCTCAGTCAGCCAACGAAAACGAAACGTTTCGTTTTGCGGATTTAAACATCAATCCCCATGCGCATGCCAGTCACACAATAACTATGGCTGTACTGGAAAAATCAATCTTTATTTTGTTTGACCGCAAACAGAATTGTATTGGCGGCGTGCAATCACAGATCACCATTGGACGAGACCCTGAAAATGATCTGGTCATGCAAGATCCCAGCATTTCAAGAGTGCATGCCCGTCTGCGCATTGCCATCAACGGTTATTTTTTGCAGGACAATGGCTCCACCAATGGCTCCAGCATCAACAACATTGTCTGCGGACGTGAAGAAACAAGCATCAAGGCCAATGATATGATTCAATTTGGTCGGTATCAGTTCCGCTTTCTCTCTCCTGCGGATCTGTATGAAAAATTAATACTTGAAGTTCAGGTTTTGTGAGTTCTGATTGGACGTGAAGCCTGCTGAACCCTGTGCGTCTATAGCGTCAATGTGGGTTTGATCAGTTTTTGATGGCAACAACCATCAGGCGATTGCCAAGGCGCAGTTTGTTGGCAACAGACCAAATCAGTTTGTCTCGCCAGCTCGGTCCCCCTCGTTCATGAACACCAATCACACCCAAAACGCCGGTATGCCATTGAAACGGAGTCAATCCGCATTGGGCCACCAGACGATTGAGATTCTTGGGGCCAAACTGCCAAATATGATGCGGCAAACCCCATGAATGACCCCATGGCAGTTTGAATCCAATCAGATTGGGCACTTGCAAAAACAAAACACCTCCAGGAGAAAGCAAGTCACGGCATCGCTTCAATACCATCACCGGGTCTGTGACATGTTCCAACACATCGCACATCACGATGCAATCAAACATCACATCAGGTTGAAATGCCTCAATACGACAACTTTCAACATTCAATCCAAAATGTTCGCGGGCATATGTCGCCACCTTGGAATCCAATTCCAATCCATGGACCACTTCAACCCGGTTTTTCAGATATTCCAGGAAAAATCCATACCCACACCCCACATCCAACAGCGTCCTGATATCAGGTTTGGCCTCCTGAAGCCATCCCCAACGTTGGGCAAAAAAACTATAAAAAATTTCCTGATACTTGGCAAAATGGGCCGGAAAACTCCAATATTCAATGGCGTCTCCACCTTGATTTTGTTGTGCATCTGCATAAAATTGCACATCCATGACCTGAGACAAGCTGTTCAGAAAGACCAAGCCGCATCCACATTGGACCAGGTCATAACCGGAACGCATGAAATGATTTTTATCACCGTCCGGCCCACACAACGGACAATAAGTAGGGTGATGCATCGAGGCAGACATGGACTCTCTCGCGGATTAAATAAAATTAATATGATCAGGGGGATGGGTTTGTTTCCACAATAACTTGTTGATTTGATGATGCCGACAATACGACATACAGTTGGTACGCACATCCCAATCACGGGCAATCCATTGTTGGGTTTCCCTGGCCTGCTGGCCATACCAGATTTCTGGAAAACGGGTTGTTCTCAAGTCACCATAACAAAAACGGGCATCGCCAAAAAAGGGACAACAGGCATACACTTTGCCATCACCAGCGATTTGGCCGATAAACGGCAATCCCAAACAACGATCATAATCGCGTTCGCCATTGTCACTGAAGGTGGCGCGTCTGAAGATGGCCGTAAACGAATCGGTGGACAAGGCTTGAATGGATTCCACTTGTTCGGCAAACCGTTCCACCAAGGACAAGGGATCTCCTCCCTGATACCGATTGGCTGGATGCTGGCTGAAGGGTTTCAGAACGTAATAATCCACACCGATCTCTCGTGCCCGTTTGGCCAATTCGGCTACGGTATTTCCATTTTCCGGTAACAGAACCTGTTGAATCCCCAAAGTGACGGACCATTTTTCTTCATGTTTGATACGCACCGCCCGTTCAATATTGGTAAATGCACGCTCCAGATCTTCTGGTCGTGTTCCATGGATCAAGGCGTATTGAGCGGGATCACTGGACATGATGCTGAAACGCATCCAGGTCAAGTGAGGCAATACCTGTCGGGCCATGGTTTCTGTGAAAGGCACTCCATTGGAGTTGAGTGCCATGTCCACACCGGCTGCGCGTCCGACACGCACGGCTTCGATGCATTTTTTGTGTAATAACGGTTCGCCGTCTCCGGCAAACAGACAACTTTTCACTCCCATGGTGCCCATGTCTTCCATGAGGGTTAACAGGGTGTTGTCGGGGATGAAGTTTTTTTCATGTCCCCCGTGATCAGCATAACAAAATTGACATCGATGATTGCAGGCAGAGGTTGGACTGACTTCCACATGAATTGGGGGAAATGGTTTTTTTTGTTGCCATTTGACCACTTCATCCAAATGGTGAAACAGTTTGGAGCCATCCAAAAATAATTTGTTCATTATTGGCCTTCCTTTGATCAAGGCGGGACAAAT
>JAMOBH010000314.1:0-6597 GCA_039908085.1 Magnetococcus sp. YQC-5 | reverse complement strand
AAGCCCTTGGTGGGGTCCAGGGGCGAAGCCCTTGGTGGGGTCCAGGGGCGAAGCCCTTGGTGGGGTCCAGGGGCGAAGCCCCTGGTGGGGTTTGGGGCGAAGCCCCAATGAATCCATTTCACCAATAAATGTCCAGGCTTGATCCATGGAAATCTGAATCCCTCAAACTTCTACTATTTTTTTTAAAAAATATTTAAAAAATATTTTTTTGCAGTGATGAAACTCCTGACGAGTAAGGGAAGGCAACGCGTGAAAAAGGAAGGGACAATAACGGCATTGCAACATATCCGGGATCTGCTGGAACATGGAGAACCAGATCTCCGGCTGGTGCAGGAAATGGTCAAGCATCTGCTGCTGCAAGGGCCTTGCGAACGTGAATTGGCCGAGATCAAAGAATCCGCGCTCCTGATTCTGGAACGTTTGACACTTCCCATTCTGGCCGGAGAGCGGGAAAAGCAGCTCCATGTCAGTCGAATGGTGCGGACATTGCGCAAACAGGGAGGCGTTGCTGTTGTCGAACTCTTGATGCTGATTGATGAACTCTCCCCTTGGGTTGAAGAGGGGGTCGCAAATGCCAATCGAGGCGAACCTCCTCCCCATTTTGCCCCAGATCTGGCCATGGATGTGTTGCGTCTGCTGGGAATGTGGGAAGCAGATGCCCCCGATGCTCTCAGCACCAAGAAATCGGTCGCTGAAGGTTGGTTTGAGGTTTACCGTCAGTTGGGACGGATCATCAGTCGGGAACAGCGTGCTCATGCTGCCCTGGCACGTGAAAAAAAAGCCTTGCAAGATGCGGTTGGTCAATTGGCGCGGGATTTGGTGGCGAGTTCACGGATCATCGGTCGCAAGTCCAGTACAGGCGAAACCTGGGTGGACGATTTGACATCTGAATTTCTGGCACGACCCGCTGCTGTCATGGAGTCCTTGTTGGCCGAGGAGCAGGAATTCCTGAACCGGGTGCAAGAACTGGAAACCGCCTTGATACGGAGTCAGGAGGTGGTGACACAATTTCAAACCCTGTTGCGTCGGGCCGAGCGTGCCTTGATGGATACCAGGGATGAAACTCTGGTGGACATTTTTACCGGCTTGCCCAATCGGTTTGCGTTCATGGCCTGGTTGGCCCAGGTCATGGAACCAGAGCCAGGCGACTCCCAAGGTCGCGAGCCGTTTGCCATTATTTTTATGCAGGTGGATGAATATCAGGAAATGATCCGCGATTTGGGACGGGATCGGACCAATCGGGTGATGGCTCTCATGGGTAGCAAAATCGCCACGTTGCCGCGTTCGGAAGATCATCTGGCTCGCTGGAGTGAGGATACGTTTGCCTTGTTGTCTCCTGGCGCAGATGCGACCATCGCCAACACTCTGGCCTCCATGCTCCACGCCAGTTTGCATCGCACCTCTATTGAACTCTCAGACGCCCTGGTAACCGTGCGGCTGGGGTATGGCGTGGTGGTGCATCATGCTGACATGACTGCAGAGCGTCTGTTGGAACTGGCGGAACTGGCCGCCAAAGCCGCTTTGCAGGAGGGAGGGGTGCCCATTCGGTCTGCCGAGGTTACACCCCCGCGACGTCCATCATCGAACCGATAATGTGAATGCAAAATTTTTTAATGTCAGGGTCATCTTTTTGCTTGAAAGGGTAGCTTGGTTTAACGTACACTTTTTTCACGATAAACAACAATCACTCATTCAACTTGTACACGGAGATTTGCTCACATGAAAAAAACATCTTTTTCCATTCCCGTGATGCTGATGGTGCTGGGTTTCGCCGGCACGGCTGTTGCTGCGGATTGTGTCATCAGCTATGACAGAACCGCTTGTGCAGGCAAAGACGCTGAATCCTATGCCAAATGCGACGGCAAAAAGACTTGTGACCGTGACAAGTCGGCTGCCACCGAGGATGCCTGCAAAGCCGAAGCCGCCAAGGCCTGTGCCAATGACCGTACAGACATCACCAAAACCAAAAAAATCATGGCCAAATTCAAGGGGACCGCATTGGTGGGCGGATTCAACGATGCCGGTGCCAAGGATCCGAAAGGCACCAATTTTTGCGACAGTGCCAGACCTGATTTCAATAAGTGCCAATAAGCCAAAACCTTGGGGGGCGGTGAACCGCCCCCCAAACCCCCCACCCTTTTTTTTTAATTTTTTTTTAAAGATGTGTCTGGGGGATTCATCCCCCAGGGTTTTGATTTTTGTTTCTTGCCCGAAGTAATCATGTATGAGAATTCTCGCCAGGGTTGTAGCGTTTGTGGGATCTTCCAGAATAACATTCAAACTACTCTCACCAATAAAAATGGGCGCAAGGAACCGAGTTGAGTCATGATCGGCCCAATACGTGTTGGCACTGTCTGGTCGGCGCAACGCTGAAAAGTCTGCTGGAACCAGTCGGCATTGAGGTTCGTTGGGAAGTTCCGGTTGTTTCGCTTCCACCCAAGGCGGATATCATCCTGATCCAACGTAAGGAAGAAGGCAGGACGGAAGAACAACGTCTGCTCCTGGCAGATGGACTGCGTGATCTCGACGCGAACCACATCCTGGCAGAACTTAAAATCACCGAAAGTTTGAATGAAAAGACGCTCACATGGCTTTCCATGCACGATACCTTGTATCTGGAGACTGCAAAGCTGGAACGGTATCAATTACAAAGTGTCATCATGAGTGCAATCACTCCTAGGCAGGAATATCTCGAACAGTTTGCCTTTGAACCAGTTGGGCCAAACGGAGTCTATCAAAGCAATCCATTTTGGGGGGGCAACATTCGTTTGATTCTTTTGAACGAACTGGCAGATGAACCTCACAACGCCCCTTTGAAATGTTTTTCCAGTCGTCAGGAAGAACGAAAAAAGGCATTTAAGACAATCAGACAGTCAGGCTTGAACAAGCTTTCCGTTTCATTTGGTCAAATTATTAACGGTTTGTGGAGATTACTCATGAAAGGTTCATTGAATACTCCAGAGATGGAAGGGGTTACATCCGATTATATGATCCAGTTTGGGAAGGATTTGTTTGTTGCGATTATGGACGCAACACCCGATGAAGAGCTTTTTTCTCTGCCACGGTTTGAGCATCGTTTGGTGCAAGAACAGCGGGGAGGCGAGGCCAGGATGCTGACACGTCAGTTGCAACGTCGCTTTGGTACTGTACCAGATTGGGCTAATGAGAAAATAGCCAAGGCCGATATGGCAGCTTTGGAAGAGTGGGGGCTGCGGATTTTGGATGCCCAATCATTGGATGATCTCTTGTCGGACAGGGGATGATGCTGTTTTTTGCGCTGACATGAAAAACCTTGGGGGGCGGTGAACCGCCCCCCAAACCACCCACCCTTTTTTTTAATTTTTTATTTTTTTTATTTTGTTTTTTAATTATTAAAAAAAAAGAGGGGGTCTGGGGGATTCATCCCCCAGGGTTTTGCTTTTGACTTTTTTCCGTAGAGTAATTATTTACGAATTCTCCTAACGTTGCCGCCACCACCTGATCATCCCGCGTCCCATCCAAAAACAGACCCAAATTCCAAACAAAGCACAAGCCAACCACCAGGCTGGTTGCCAAGTCATTTGTAAAACCCAGAAATCCACAATCAGACCCAAGAGCAGGATCACCAGACCTCCAAACAAAATCTTTTGATTGTGTGGCTCCATGGTCCAAGGTTCAAGCAACCATCCAACGGCCAACAACACGACAGCAAGCAAGGAAAAGATCAAGCCGGTTTGATGGATGAGTCCATTGTGATAAGTGATGCTCCAGGCTGGTGCTTGATCCCCATCATGGGCGTAGAGTCTGGAAAGTTGGATATGATAGCCCTCGGAGGGCACTTGGATTTTCAATCCTCCTCCAGCAGCACTTCCCAGAGCAGTTGCAACACGGGCTTCGGGGCCACCAGAGAGATGATGCCCAAACGCCCCTGGACCAACATGTCCCCTGATGAAATTTCCTGTGGGTGCGTGATAATGGAATTCTCTGGGCAGATGGATACCCCAATGGGTTTCAGTCACAACCATGTTGGGACGAGGCATGCGACTGACGATGGTTCCAAAAGCGGAGAGGGGGGGGATCCGGTTGGCATAGGTCAGTTCAATCGGAAAACCATTGGTATTATTGACCAGCCTGATCAAAATGGCATCGCTCTTCTCTCCAGGTTCTGCTTGTGCGGGTTTCTCTGCCACTCCGTTGACAAAAAGGGACCAGACCGTGGATTCTTCCGGCAGTTCCAGTCGCAAAAATTGCTGCCGACTGTTCTGTACTGTAAACGTCGCCACCGTAACCATGATCCCGTCACGGGTAATGAGCGTGCGTAGATTGGCATGACTGATCACGGCCTGCTGCAATTCGATGCCCTGATGACGAATAATTTTCAGATCCAGTTTGGGTGGCGTTTCGCTTTGGACATATTTGAATGCCAATAAAATGGGATTGGTGGTGCGCAATACCAAGTGTTGCGGCAACTGAGAAGCCTCGACAGCGGATAGATGATCGCTGACCAATGGTCGAACCTCCACTGGAGCCAAGGCCTCCACCGCCAGCCGACCGTGTACCACTTCGGCATTGCGGATTTTAAGCAATGGAATCGGTGTGGTGGCTTCGTTTTCTCCCATGATGCGCTCAGTATGCAAATCCAAACGTAGTTGTCCGGTGATCTCCTGAGTGAATTCCAAATGCAATTGCTTGCGTTGATCCACGGTTTCCACCCGATGGGTGCGTAACGATGGGGCAGTCACACCCAATACATTGAGATCATTGGGAAGATCAATATCCAAAGCCATGATCGAATCGGATTTCACATCCAGGGAGATCGAGGTGTTTCCTTTCAAGGTCACCTCGCCAATGGAAATCAGAGTATCCACCTGAGCATCGAAGTGTCCCTGCTTGCGTTGCGGAGCCATGACCTTGACCAGCAATTTGGGATCAGGATCAAAGTATTTGAACGTATGGGAAATCGTGCCCGTGATTTTCTGGCGCAACGCTGGGGGAATTTGATTCTCCCCCACCAGGGTGACTCCCTGAAACGACTCCGGTGTGAAAGAGAGTTCGGCACTGGATATCAGTGCCACAATACCACGTTGGCGGTTGACCTCCAGACTTTTCAACAATTGGATGGGAATCGGCTCCTGACGGGCCTCGACGCTGCCAAGAAGGGTTTCATGAAACACTTCCAGGGCGACTTCTCCCTGAATGGGCTGCTTGAGATAGATTTCCAAACGCTGGGTATCGTTATCAGAGGGTTTCAGGGTCCAGTCAGCCAGCAGAGCAGGTGGGGCCACCACCACGCGGTTGATACGCTCTGCCGCAGGCAATTCCAGACTCAGTTGAGCGGTTTCACCTTGGGTGATCTCGTAGTTGATCTGGGTCTGGACATGCAGTACCCCCTCTTCAGCACGCACGGCATGAAAGAGCGTGGCATTGGCCCTGGCTTCGTTTTTCACCGTTTCCGGGACCGCCTCGCTCCAGGTGAAAGCAACGTGTTCACTCATCGGCAGATAAAGAGAGGCCAGGGTTTCGCCGTTCTCCTCCCTGGTGGTCACCTGCGCTGGAGGCGTGACTTGCAGTTCCTTGGAGCCGGGCAGGACCAGCTCAAAACGGGAAATGGGCACCATGGGTACAGCAAAGGCAACACTGGGTGCGGCCTTGGCTTTTCCTGGCTCCATGGGAACCTGAAAAATCACCTCCAGACGATGCGTGCCCCGTCCTTCGATCAAGGTGGCAAAAAATCCATCCTTTTCCTGGATGCCAGCCTGAACACCATCCACTTTGAGTTCATGGAGGGTCAGCGATGAGGGCAGTAATGAAAACAGGACTGGTTTGGCCGTGGGTGAAAAGAGTTGAAATTCCGCCTGCCACGTGATGGCCTGCCCTGTCACACGTCCATGATAGACCGCACGACTGATGCCGTGTCCCGTTCCCCCTGGCTGTCGCCAGCTGATCGCCAGAGAGGCGTGGGCCGGGGCGATCGCAACAACCTTGGTGGTGCCGTTTTCTTCGGTGGTGTTGATTTCCGTGGCAGGAATCACCGCCACATCCAGACCATGACCCGGTATCTGAATGGTCAGTTGGGAAGAGGCAACCTGGGGTAAAGGCAAGGAGATGATATGTCCTTCCAGGGTGGGGGAGGGGGTGATCCGATATTCCAGGCGTATGGCAAATGTGCCTGCCGTCGAGGCATCCCAGGACATGCCTTCCAGGGTGGGTATCAGTTGCAGAGGTTCTTGTCCCAAGGTGGCCTTGGTGAGTGTCACCCCCAGGGGCAGAAGTGGAATGCGTACCCATTTGGACTCGAAAATCTGAATGGAGGTCTCCACAACCACCGTGCCTTGAAGCCTGGATTCCCCTTCGGTTACGGTAAGGGTGACATTGGCATGGCCTATGGTATAGGGTGCCGGGGCTGGGCCTGGATGTTTGGCCAGTTTGTCCTGCCAGGATGCGTAGTCGGCCAAGGGGAGTTTCACCTCGCCTTGCACGGTTTCAGGATGCGGCAGGGCGGCGTAGAGAAGGGGCGGGAATCCCAGGATTCCAATCCATCCTGCCAACAGAGTCATGATCAACAGCAGGTTGCAAGGGAACCGATCAGGCACCTCCTCAAAAGCAAGTTCCTGGGGA
>JAMOBH010000313.1:0-6605 GCA_039908085.1 Magnetococcus sp. YQC-5 | reverse complement strand
CCCCCCCCCCCCCCCCCCCCCCCCGCCCCCCCCCCCCCCCCCCCCCCCCCCCCCCCCCCCCCCCCCCCCCCCCCCCAAGGTTTTGTTTTTTTTATTTTTCCGAAACATCAAGATAATTGTGAATCAATTACTCCCCAACACGATGCCTTCATCCTTGGCCCATGCAACGAACTCTTGTTGACAGAGGTCATAATCATACACCTCAAGGGCCTTTCGGATCGCATTCAGCCTTTCACGGCGTGGCCTGCTGCGAGACAAGATGGCCAAATCCTCCACCACACTCTCCACCGTGGCATCAAAGGCCTTAAGATAGGCAACCGCCTTGTGAAACAAGGGTGCCAATGCTTCTGGGGTGGCATCGACCTGATCAGTATCATTTTCAGCAGGGATGACATCGGTTTGCACGAGAGCCTGTGCAATCGCGGATTGAATCTGCATCAATGCACAATCTATTCTGCCCAACAAATCGGGCAGATGATGCCATTCTTCAGCGATCCGGGAAAATCGTTCCACAGTTGCCGCCAAATCGGCCAATTTCAAGGCACCAATGGTGGCACTGACTCCTTTCAAGGTATGAGCGGTCCGCTCCAATGTCACAGCGTCACCGGCAGCCATACAGCGATCCATCACCTGAGCAACCCCTTGCTGATTCTTGGCAAACTTCACCAGCAGATTGCGATACAGTTCACGATTTCCTCCCACATTGCGCACCCCCCTGCCCTCATCCACATCCGGCAGCGATAATAATGATGTTTTTTCATTCAATTTTTGTTTTTGCATGACCACGGGTGGCATTGGGGTTTCAAGTAAAGAGTCTTTGCCAATCCATTTGATCAGCGTGGCATACAAATCGTCCGGGACCACAGGCTTGGCAACATGGTCATTCATGCCAGCCTGCAAACAGATATCCCGATCCCCGACCATGGCATTGGCTGTCATGGCAATGACTGGCAAAGCTTCGGCACTCTTGAGCAGCCGAATCTGGCGTGTGGCTGTCAAGCCATCCATGACCGGCATTTGGAGATCCATCAAAACGGCATCAAACGACTCTTTGGCAACCCAATCGACCGCCTCTTGCCCATTATTGGCGAGGGTCACCTTGACCTGCACCTGTTGCAGCAGTTCAATGGCCACCTGCTGATTGATTTCATTGTCCTCGGCAAGCAAGACTCTGGCACCAACCAAAGCGTTTATATGCAACACCTCACGAGTATCATGTCGTGTCTGGATCTGGGAGGATCCAAATACGGTCATCAGGACATCAACCAGAGAAGACATGTAAATGGGCTTCATGAGGAAACCATCCAGCAATGCTTTGTCATAATCATCCTGAGCCATGATTTCTTCCATGCCAAAGACATGCGTCGTCATCATGATGACAGATGGCACATGCTGCACATTCCATTGTTTTTTAATGCGCCGAGCGATTTCGAGAGCGTTCATCTCTGGCAATTTCCAATCCAGCATGACCAAACGGAAAGGCCTTCCCGCTGCTTCGGCGACAGCAAGGGCATTTTGAGCCTGAGCAACCGATTCAACGCACACGGTTTGCACGCTCAAAGCTTTCAGAAGGCCAGAGAGGATTTCATGCAAACTTTTATTGTCATCAATCACCAGGACAGACATACCCTGCCAATCACAAACTGGAAGTCTGGATGGGCTGACTGCTGAAAAGACCTTTTTGAATCGGGCGGAAAAGCTGAAAGTGCTGCCTTTTCCGGCTTCGCTCTCCACCCTGATGGAGCCATCCATCATTTCCACCAGACGTTTGCTGATCACCAAACCGAGGCCGGTGCCGCCATATTTTCTGGTGATTGAGGCATCCGCCTGCATAAAGGGCTGAAACAAGCCATCCACCTGATCCGGTGTCATGCCAATGCCGGTATCACGCACCGAAAATTGCAGCAAGACGCTCTGATTGTTCTCTTCCTTGATTTCGGTACGAATGACCACATGGCCAGTTGCTGTGAATTTGATCGCATTCGTGCCCAGATTGCAAAGAATCTGACCCAGACGATAGGGATCTCCCTCAAGATGGACCGGGACATTTTCTTTGGTATCGAAGATCAGCTCCAAAGACTTCTCCCGTATTTTGACGCTTAAAGTGGTTGCAACACGATGAAACACCTCATCCAATTGAAAACTGATATTTTCCATAGTCAATTTGCCAGCGTCGATCTTGGAAAAGTCCAAAATATCATTGATGAGGACCAGCAAGGCATGGGCACTGATACTGATTTTATTCAGATAATCCTTCTGCTGCCCGGTCAGGTTGGTTTGCTGACAGAGGTGTGTCAATCCAATGATTGCATTCATTGGGGTTCGAATCTCATGACTCATATTGGCCAGAAATTCACCCTTGGCCCGACTGGCCTCTGCAATTTTTTTGCTGGCCTCGATCATGAGAGCCTCGGCATTTTTGCGTTCGGTGATATTTCGAATGACCCCCACGGTCCCGACATACTGACGATGCCGATAAGAAGTCGAATCACCTACATCCGCATACAAGCCGGTGCTGTTGACCTCAACCGGCACTTCCAGAGAATTAATATTATTAAGTTCATAAATAGCATCATTTTTTCCAGTTTTTGTTTTGAGACGGATTTCCATTCCAACTGTCATGCGTTTGCCAGACCGCCGCTCATCGAACACTTTTGCTTGGGCAGATGATGGATGGATCTTGTATTCCTTCATGACTTCAAGCAGGCTTGCATTTTTGACATCTGCGCTATGAATGATGGTGGAAAAATGTTTGCCGATCAGGTCAGACGGATGATAACCAAGCTGTTCTATTGAGGGGTTCAGAAAAACAAAATTGCCATCCGTATCGATTTTATAAACAATATCTGGAATTGTATTCATCAGACTTCTGAATCGTTCTTCAGATGCGGACAACTTCATCAAACTATCAGACAGATGTGAGTTGATCTCATGCAAGCGACTGTTTTTATGGGCCAGCTCCAGAGTCAAACGCCGCATGGCCAAATGAGTCCGCACACGGGCTTTGACCACAGATGGCACGACTGGTTTGGTGATATAATCTGCTGCCCCCAGTTGCAGGCCCATGAATTCATCCTGGACATCCGACCTGGCTGTGACAAAAATCAAAGGGATGTCCTGGGTCTGCGGATTCTGTTTCAGATGACGACAGACTTCATAACCATCCATGCCTGGCATCATGATGTCCAACAGAATCAAATCCGGCTGTGGTGTTGCCTGAGCGCGTTGCAGAGCCTGTTCACCATTTTTTGCCACCACAACTTTGTATTCATCTTTCAACAATTCAACCAACAAATCTACATTAGTTTTCTCATCATCCACCACCAATATTTTTACTTTTTCATCAGATATTAATTTTTGAGAATCCTCATACATCCATCATCACTCCGACCCATTCATTTTTTGAATCATGTTTTTATAGAGGCACCCCATTTTTCAATATATCTGTTGAGATATATTTTTTAATATAACACACCAATGTGACCCTTTCAATGCCACACGAGCAGACGGAGCAGAAACTCTGAATTGCCCTTTTACATCCGAATGATTGTACGCATATTTTGATCGTTAATCAGGCCCAACAACGGCCAGAAAAAAGTAACACAACCCTGGCATGAATGCTATCAACATTGCCTCAATCTGTCTCTGTGTCAATGGTTCCGACAGTATATTATCAAGTATAATATTAAGATTCCTTTGCCAGGCATCCATTTTTTGCGATAATCTGGAATTTACAAATCGTGAATTTTTCGAACAAACAGGCAGAATTCATGGCCATTCTCTTTACAAATAATTGAAATTTTTAGATTGTTTTTTTTATTGCGCTCGCCAGATCAAACCTGTTTGCAAATTTTCTGCTGTGTGTGTTATCATTAGTACATTATCCATTCACCGTTCCCTCCCATGAGATGCCATCCGCATGCTTGATCGTATTTTTTCCTCCATTGGGGCCAAAATCATCCTGGGTGTTGCCATTCCAACGGCCTCCATACTGATCGGCATGATTCTTTTTTATTCCAGACACGAAGAAGAATCCCTGCTCAAGCAGAACGAAGCCGCCCGTCTGGAAATGGCTCGCAGCGTGATTCATGGCATGAATGCAGTCATGCTGACCGGTTCAGCCATCATCGCGCAACAGTATGCCGAAGAACTGAAAAAAGTTCCTGGAATTCAGGACTTTCGCATACTGCGTCGCAACGGACTCGAAGCTTTCCATGACAACGAGACCATCGAGGCCGTCAACCAGCATCGCGGCAAGGAATCCTTCACCCCCAGAGACGAAGTACAGGAACTCCGTGTCATCCCGGACGGACAGACATTCATGGAGCGCGCCATCGCCAGCAACAGTATGGTTTCCTATGCGGAACTCGAAGATGACAAGCGATTTCTGACTTTTCTGACTCCGATTCCCAACCAAACCGAATGCCATCGATGCCATTCCGAGGAGGAGTCGATACGCGGCTTTGTCAAACTGACCACCTCCATGGAACCGGTGTATGCCTCCATCCAGGAATCCCGTCAACGCGCTTTTCGTATTTTGCTTGTTTCTGTGTCGATGATGATGCTGCTGGTCTCTTTCATGGTACGCCGACTGGTGGTCTCCCCCTTGACCCAGGTCACCACAGCCATGACCCGCGTGGCAGGCGGGGATCTCACCATTCAGGTTCCCCAACCAGGACAGGATGAATTGAGCCGCATGGCGCAAAGCTTCAATCATATGCTCACCCAGTTGTTGCATACCTATACAGGCTTTCAGCAGGAACGCAATAAATTAAACACCATCATCTTGAGTGCCCGCGAAGGAATCATTGTCACGGATCAGGCGGGTACGGTGGTCTTGGTCAACCCTTCCGCAGAGCGTCTGCTGGTCAAAACCGCCCAACAAATCGTCAAGGAAGGCTTTTTGCACATTCTGGATGATCCTGATTATATTTTGAGTTATATTAATAATCAAGGTCATAATCATCCAGATGAGGTGGTTTACAAAGGACAGGTACTTTCCGTGCATGCCGCTCGCATTCTGGCCCCGGACGGTACTCCCATTGGTTCCGCTGCCCTCATTCGCGATATCACCGAAGCGAAACGGCTGGAACATGAATTACGTATCATATCTTATACCGATAAATTGACTGGAGTTTTTAACCGCAGACGCATGGAAGAGTTGCTCAATGCGGAATTTGACCGGGCCTCCCGTTACAACTATCAACTCACTTTTCTGCTGTTTGATGTGGATCACTTCAAACGCTTCAATGACGAGCATGGCCACGACCAGGGAGACCGGGTCTTGCAAGCCATCGGACTCCTGATGAAACAGCATTTTCGTAAAATCGATTATCCTTGTCGTTACGGTGGAGAGGAGTTCTGTGCCATTCTGCCCAGCACACCCGCTGACGCAGAAGGCACTGGGGCCTGGACTGTGGCCGAGCGTTTTCGTCAAAATGTCGAAGCCTTGGTCATAGATGGGCTTAAAGTGACCATCAGCATTGGTGTGGCCATTTTTCCCATGAAATCGGTCAAAGAGCCGTTTGATCTGGTCAAGGTGGCTGACAATGCACTCTATCAAGCCAAACGTGCAGGTCGAAATCGTGTTGTTATGGCTCACGATTGACAATCCATATCTAATTATAATGAAAGCTAAAAAAAAGGGGGAAATCATGCAATCGAAATCTTTAATTGTTACAGCTGTTTTAACAGGCTTTCTGACATGCTCGTTGCTGGCAAATGCGGGCGAAATGTCGGAAACCTACAACATCTCGCGTGGCGGTCGTCTTTATGACAACTGGATGACCACTTTGAAATTCAAAAAACCTCCCAAGGAGACCCATGTCTCCTATCCGGCCACTGGCAAGGATAAGGGTACAGCCACTTGGCGTTGCGCCAAATGTCACGGTTGGGACTACCAAGGCAAGGATGGCGTGGTGACCAAAAACCTGCGCACCTGGATGGGCAAAGAAGTTGCGGATGTCGTCGCTGTATTACGCAATCCCACTCATGGGTATACATCGGCTCTCCTCCCGGACGAGGCTGCGCGGGATCTGGCTCTGTTCATCACCCGTGGACTCATTGAACCGGAAAAATATATTGACCCTGCCAATGGACATTCACGTGGGGACAAGACCAAAGGCGCGCCTTTCTACGAGAATATCTGTGCTGTTTGTCATGGTATGGATGGGCGTAAAATCAATTTCGGCTCTGACAAGGAACCGGAATATATAGGAAATGAAGCCACGGAAAATCCCTTCGAGGTTTTACATAAAATCCGCAATGGTCAGCCGGGTCAGGACATGATCAATCTGCGCGTGCTTCCACCAGAAGTGGCAGCGGATATTCTTGCTTACGAACAGACTTTGCCTGTACACTGAATGACCTTGGGGGCGGAAAGAACCGCCCCCCTCCAAATTTTTTCAATTATTAAAAAAAAAGAGGGGGTCTGGGGGATTCATCCCCCAGGGTTTTGACTTTGACTTTGCTTTTTAGCACAATCAAAACCTTGGGGGGCGGTGAACCGCCCCCCAAACCCCCCACCCTTTTTTTTTAATATTTTTTTTTCTGCCAATTTTTTTCTGCCAATTTTTTTTAAATTATTAAAAAAAAGAGGGGGTCTG
>JAMOBH010000312.1:0-6620 GCA_039908085.1 Magnetococcus sp. YQC-5 | reverse complement strand
GTTTGCTTGATGCCATTGACGACGAAGATGAAACATATGTTATTAATGATAGCTATGATGACTATACAGATTTTTAGCTTACTATCTCGTTAATTGGGTCAAGCTATAAGTCAGACTCATAGAAAAAAAATCCGGGACACCAAAATCCGCACCAAAATCCGAAATCCAAAAAATCCTCAAAAAATCCTCAAAAAATCCTGGGACACCATAGCAATTTGCCCTTATGGCTATAAATTTAATCGGTATGGTGTCCCCGGATTTCGGATTTTCCCGGATTTTGGTGAAATTTAATCGGTATGGTGTCCCCGGATTTTGGTGTCCCCGGATTTGGTAGTCCCCGGATTTGGTATGTCCCCGGATTTGGTATGGCGGATTTTGTCCGGATTTTGTCCCGGATTTTGATGTGAATACCTGCCACCCCACTTTTGGCAATAGCTCGCTTTATTGGCTAGCAAATCCGGGAAGGGAAGGCCCGCCCGCTCGGCAAATTTTCCCAAATCGTGCAGCAGGGCTGCCAGAGCCAACCGGCAGGAAGCATCCAAAAGGGGGTGTCATTCATTGGGTTACGCCTCATCAATGGCAATGTGACTGGGATCCCTGTTCAAACCATAATCCCACCACCAGAAGCAGGACAAGAGTTGAGCCAACCGGGATGAGCAGCCCCAACAAGGGCTTTTATGCTGGAAACAGCGTGACTCGGAAGCAAATCAGGTTATAAAATAACATATTAATAACACACTGAATCTGAATCCAGCATACCACATGTCAATTTGAATGCACAACACGATTAAAAAAAATCCGTGTATTCTCTTCCAATGACATCCCATCGGTTTGTTCAGCTTCATATGGAGAACCACATGAAATCATCACAAAACCCAATGCTCTTTGGAATTCAGGAATAAAAAAAAACAGGGGGAAGGGCAGATGAACTGGAGCTGAAACGATGCTGACTTGGAAGAGAAAAACAAAAAGCCTAGATTATGAATTCATTATTCTAAATCTTTGATTTTTAATAATTTAAAAGCAAAGATAAAACGATAAAACCAAAAGGATAGTAATAAAAAGTATTAGATGTATTATAAAATATTAAAAAGTTCACCGCCCCAAGGTCAAGGTCCAAATCCTTTAACAACAACGACCAATCCGAGCGATCTCCTCGACATAGACGCCAAAAGTTATCGCCCCGATCACCTTGCCTCCATCCTTGACTGGTACAGAGATTTGTACCAGATTGGCTTGAGTACTTTCATCAAAGGCAACCGGTCCAATGTGAACAGCTCCTGTGCCGTCCAGGAAGGATTTCTGAAATTTTTCTTCATCTCCCTGCCAATAATCTGACGTTTTATTGCTCATGCAAACATTGGCACCCTGATTGTCCATGACAAAAATTTCAGCATACAGCTTTTTAAATGACTTCTGTAACTCCTGCAAATGGTTTGCACAAGGCGATTCCATCATGGCTTGCATAAAAGGGTTGATACCCGGTTCTTTGATCCACTCCGCATCCATGGCCTTGATTTGATCCAAGGATTTGTTCTTGGCATTTTCAGCCCGCACAGCATTCACAATGATCGGATTCGTTCCAACAACAAGCAAACGTGCTTGCGCAAATTGCATCAAAGATTTTGCTTTGCTTTCATCTGCGAAAAGATCAAAGGAAGCCAGAATCGACATCACTCCCAAGACCAAAACACAAACCAATCTCATCGCACATCTCCGAACAGAACGTGACACCAATCCATGATCCTCCACACGAAACAACCATGTTTTATATCTTTGGCAATGGAAACACATCAAGAATGTGACAGACAAACAGCGCGAACTATCCCTTATACCCTTCTATATAAAAGAAAAACTCGACAAAAAAGGGACCGGCATCACACTTGAAATACTGCTTGATGCTGTCAAAATTTTTCTTGTATTGCATTTTATAATCAGAACCGGTAATCAAAGTAGGCGGAGTCAGATTGATATTGCCATACTTGTTACCCAATCTGGTTTGCACACCTCCAGCCACCATGTTGGCCAACTCCCCAAATCCATCCCCGGCTTCGCCGACAATGGTTTCATAATGCTCCCCGGAAAATGAGGATGACATTTCCAAAGCCGCATGCAATGGGGCCGCCAAATGAATCCCCCCATGAATACCACCGGAAAAATTGATGACTACCGTCACTTCCGAATCCGGTGGACGATAGATATCCTCATCCTTCTTGATCACCAACGGTCCACTTTCAATTTCCATGACCAGATAGGCCAAAAACACCTCATGGACGGCTTCCTTGATCAGACCAGCCAATACATGTTTCATTTTTTACACCCTACCTCCTTGTAATCAGCCAAAAGCCTCAAAAAAAAATTCAAAACCCATGGCAGAAGCCCATGCGTGTTCCCGCCTCACACTCCATCCAAACAGTTACATCCGACTTACAGATTAAAATGTCACACTGCATGAAGGATACCAAAGATGAAACTTCGGCGTCATTGATAAAACATCTGCCTGGTCAAAAATTCTGACAAGAGGGCATAATATTGATCCGCCACCCGTTGCCAATCCAATCCTTGCACCGTATCCAACCCCCCGGTACGACAACGGGCTGACAAATTCGGATCGTTCATCAACTGCTCCACATGGCCTGCCAGCCCCTGAGCATCTCCAACTTCCGCCAACATGCCATTGTCCCCATGCAAAATCCAATCCGCCGGCATCCCCATCCTCGTGGAAACCACTGGCACTCCACACGCCCAACTCTCCATCAGGGCCTTGGGGCCACCCTCGGCGCGTGATGCAATCAAATACAAATCCAATGCCTGATAACATGCAACAATTTGCCAATAATCATCCAAAAAACAATGCCGATAAGGAATCCCCAACCTCTCCAGACCCCGCTTCACATACCCCCGCGCCGGCCCCGTCAGCACCACCATCAAATCCGGACATACCCCTTGAATACGAGCCATCACATCCACAAACACATCCGGGCCTTTGACCCATTTTGGCTCATGGCCCTCGTCCCACCCCGCACCGTCCTTTTGAAACGATCCTATGCAAAAAGCCTCCTTGGGAATATCCAACTCGGCCCGCACCCTGGCCCGCGTCAGGGCATCCGGCGGTTGAAATCGGGTCAAATCCACGCCCAGGGGAATCAATTCGATTTTCCCTGGCTCCACCCCCTGCTCCAGCAACACCTGGCGTGAAATCACACAAGGCACAATCACCTTGCGTACCCGATCCAAGGCCTGCGGCAACTGGGCAAACAGCTTGCACATGTTGGGATCCGTGGAATCAGCATCACCATGAAACCAAATCAAAAACAATTCATTGGAAGCATGCAGACGTTCACGGGGACCGAAAAAATAGGGATAACGATTGCCAAACAGGATAATCTGATGTCGCAACGACCAAGGCGAGGTGATGATCGGAACCTCAGCACCCAAACGCCTTTCCAAACCCTTGGCAATGTAATGGGCATCCCATTTGAACGACCAGTTGGCCGTGTCCGTGACATAATGCACCTGTCGCCGCAACCGTCCACGCAGCTCTTGCCTTGCCATGTCAAACCAGTGACGTACCGACATCATGCCTGTTTGGGTTCCCTGCCAAAAGGTGACACCTCTGCCCAAATCTCACCCCAACGAATCTCCTGATGACGCACCATCAAACCCGCCGCTCGCATTTCCATGGCAAACGTTTCTTGCGTATATTCGGTCTCATGCGTGGGATCCAAACGCCACTCCACACCCAACTCCTGTTTCAAAGGAACACGCCAATCCCGTTCAAACAATGGAACCCGCAACAACAATCGACTGGCTGCGGTCTGCTCCACCAACCGACGCAACAATTCAGGCCGATTGGGCAAATGCTCCAAAACATTCGACAGGGTCACCACATCAAACAAACCAATATCTCCCATGGCCAGGGCATCCCCAACCCGAAATTCCACATCTGGATGAGGGGTTTGTTTGGCTTTGGCAACTGAATCGCCATTGATGTCAATACCCACAACCCGCACCCTGCCCCGCTGGGCCATGGATCGGGTCAACTCCCCTTTGCCACACCCCACATCCAAAACCCGTTCTCCTGGAGTCAGTCGCGCCACAAAAAATTCATGATAGCCCATCAAACGATGTTTGACATGGACCCCATTCCCGTAACGCACAGCTCCGCGACCTTGCATGGCATAAAAAAAAGTGTCAAGACGCAATAAAAAAATCATCGCATCTTCAGAAGAGAGAGACTCCCCTCGCGTCAGGGCCAAACGGCGGATCTGATCTGTCAAAACCACAGTATCCATGCCCTGCCCCAACTCCCCCATCATCTCCTTGCGCCAATGGAGAGGCATCCAACCCAATATCCAACGCAACCAGAAACGCAACACAGCATCTCTCCATTCGTAATCGTTCCAACCAAAATATTAAAAATATTATTTTTTATTTGAATCCGCCTCAGATCTTGCCAATTCCCGCAACACAGCCAATTCCTGTTCAATAATGCCCTGAATTGTCAAATGCTCCAATGCGTAATGACGGGCACGCTTTCCCAATTGCTCTCTCAATTCCGCATGGCCCAACAGTTCCATGACCGCCCCACGGATGGCCTCTGGCGTGTGACCACACAACACCCCATTATCACGGTGATGAACCACCCCTCGCAAGGCTGGAATCTCCCCTGCAATGACTGGCATGCCACATGACATGGCTTCCAGCAGGGTCTTTGGATGCCCCTCCCAATGAGAAGGCAACACAAACAGAGTCGCCTGTTGGAGCAATCCTGGGAGTTCCAAATGCGGCACCACCCCAAAAAATCGGACGGCAACCCCATGCAGACGCGCCAGGTCGTCAATCGCATCTCGCAACGTCCCTGTGCCCACCAGCCACAACTCCACCTCCAATCCTGCCAACGCCTCCACCAAAGCCAAAATATTTTTTTGTGGTTCAAGGCGACCTGCAAAAATAATGCGCACAGGAAATGGGGGCAACGGCGTGACCCCAGGTGCAAACAACTCCGTATCCACATAATTGGGAATCACGCGCACCCGCTCCTCCCCAAGGCCGTAATCCTCCTTGATCATCTGCCGCATGGCCTCTGTGGTGACCACCACCCGATTGGCCCCGGCAAACAAGGTCGCCTCCATGGCACTGGCCTGACGCGCCAAGAAAGAATCCTGCCCAGCACTCCATTTCATGTGATCCGAAAATAAAAAACCACATCGAGCGATCAACGGCTTACCCAATCGACGCGCCAAGGCAAGACTCAACTCACCGCCCCGCACCTGATTGGTCTTCATGATGATTGGATGTTGTTTATGTTTGCCCAGAACATAGGCAAGATAATGCTGATACCAAAATAAGGAAAGTTTCCATCGGTTGCAGATAATCTCAATCCCCTCCAGTCTGGAGGCGAACGTCAGATCCCTGGCATCTCCGTATGTAACAAAAGTTATTCCGCCCAGGTGCGGCAAAAGACGACGGTACAGAGCCACTTCCCGTTCGAACAACCCCCCCCGTTCCCACGCCAGCAAGGACATGTTCTGGGTGAAAAACAATACCAGTCGAACCTGCTTAAGATCTCTCATCATGGCCCTGCACAGGGTCGGTCATCTTTTGACTTTCATCGATTCCCCCCTGGGATCCGGATTTCTCCAAAACCGCCCAAATCCCCATGACAAACAGATTGTCATACGACAAATCCTTCCGATACAGCCACTTTCTGGCCCGGCGTCGCAACCATCCGCGCCATCCCCAGCCATCCACATGGCGAGAGTCGTTTTCATGGCTTTCGCTGTCCATCTGGATCACCCGCATACCGTTGCGTCGGGCACGATACTCAATGAACCGCTTGGCCTCATCCAAAGAAAAAAACCATTTGTGTCGATCCTGGGGAGGATCCAATGGAAGGTTGTAAAATTTCATGGGACGGCCTGGGGCATATTCTCGCAAACAGAGCATGTTGTGAAAATCAGCCCAGGCATTGGGTAAGGATATAATTACATAACGTCTTGAAACACGGCAAAGATCATCCAGAACCGCATGAATGTTCTCCAAATGTTCCAACACATCCAAACAAAGCACACAATCAAAATCATGATCCGGGAAGGGAATTTTCTGCTGCTCCAAATTCACCTCAACATCTGGACACCCTCCCAGACCAATGCCAATATATTCGGTTTCCGCAGGAAGAAACGCTCGCAACGGGCACTCGTCAGCCCCCACATCCAGCACACGGCCTCGCAGAATAGGGTGATATTTGCGCCAGACGTATTCGCCTTTGGTATGGCGATCCGTATAACGAAACTCTGTTTCAAATCTGACCGTTGTCACAATAACACCCTGGTTGAACATGACGCCGGGCAAACACCCAGCCCATCACTACCACTCACGATCCTGGGGAAATTATCCCCTCCTGGACGAAAAACTCAAGGATCCTTGTCACAAATCCGCTTTTTTCGTTGATCAGAACCAGAAACATCCTCTACCAAAATGAAGCTTTCCATTTTCAGAGGATTTTTTTTCACTCTTTCTTTTTTTGTGCTATATTTGAAAAGGTATCCTCTCACCCTGCCTGGGGAGGCGGTGAACCGCCTCCCCAGACCCCTCCACCCTTTTTTTTTATTATTTTT
>JAMOBH010000311.1:0-6621 GCA_039908085.1 Magnetococcus sp. YQC-5 | reverse complement strand
TATCGAGCGGAAGGCCGTTTTTTCCGACGGCACCTGTCTCGGCCAGTTCGTTGATGATCTGTACGACGGAGCTGGTTTCGATGAACCGGCGAAAGATGGTGCGCACCGTCTCCGATTCGGTGGGGTGGATCACCAGTTTGCGCTCCTGGACGATGTACCCGAGCGGTGGGTGGCCTCCCATCCACATGCCTTTCTTTTTGGATGCGGCGAATTTGTCACGGATGCGCTCTGCGGAAATTTCGCGCTCGAATCTGGAGTGTATCAGATTGCATAAAATACGGTTTTGAAGGTTTCTTAAATATTTCAAACGGTTTCGGCGGAATACTGTCTTTTGGAGGGGTTGCCGTCTCGTTGGTCAGGAGGGTGATGCCGTTGTTGTCGAACGGCACCTTTACTTCGATCCGAATCATTCTGTGATCGATGACTGTGATGCTCTCGATGAAATGCTCTATCGCTTGGCGTTTCACAGCAAAGGGCAGGTCCATGAACCGCTCATTAAAAAGACCGGAGAATTTTTGCAGCATCATTACATTATCTTCCAGTGCTTTTTGGTAGTAATCCTCTTCTTGCAACGTCATCGATTCCTCTCTCAATTGCACCTTCTCTGCCTCCAAACGAGCTACATGCTCTTTACACACCGATGGGTCCATGCCCTCTCCGATTGCATGATAAAAATTGGCAATTTTCTTTTCAACGGCATGAATCCGCTGTTCCACCGCTTTCTGATCCCGCCCATGGAGCTGTTTCCTGGACTCGATCCTCTTCTGAATCAATAACCTTAACTCTTCCAACCGTGTGGGTGTGCAGATTTGCCCACGGATGAGATCAATGATCTGCCCCTCCACCCAATTGCGATAGATGGGAACCCAAGAACACGCACTGGAACCATGGCCAATAAATCCGGCACAAATATAACGGTATTGCTCTGCCTTTGATGACGGTGTCCATTTGTCATATCGACGCCCAACATAATTTGACCCACAGACCCCACATTTGATAATACCACTCAAAAGATGCTTTACTGGACGTTGTGTATTGAGAGTTCTGTCGTGATTGCTGAGCATGTTCTTGATGGCCATTGATTTTCTCATGGCGAATGTTTCTCGATCAATGATTGGCGGGTGGGTATTCTCAGCGACAATCCATTCTTCCTTTGGTTTCGGTGTCTTGCTGTCATGCTTCTTGTTCCACACAGTGTTACCGATGTAAACTTGGTTGACAAGAATGTTGTACACTGAGGACATATGCCACTTTTGACCAGTAGGAGCTTTGAATCCATTCACATTCAAATAATCCACGATTCGCCGTGCTCCAAAACCTTCCTGAACCGAGAGTCGATAGATCTCCCTGACTGTATTCACTTCTTCGTCCGGTCCCAGGACCAGCTTGCATTGTTTTTTTCCAGGAACCTCAGAAACACGCAACTTGCGGTATCCATAAGGTGCGTTGCCGCCGTTGTAGAAACCTCGTTCTGCGTTTTCCCTCAACCCCTTCATAACCTCTGTGCCCAGGTTCATTGAGTAAAACTGGTTAATCACCTCAATCATCCCTTCCAGGAGGAATCCTTGGGGTGTTTCGGAGTCGAAATCCTCAGTAACGGACTTGACCATCACTTTATGTTTTTTGAGCAACGATTTGAAAATGATCGACTCTTCACGATTTCTGGAGAATCGGTCCAACTTATGAACCAGGATGATATCGATGCCGCCTTTGCGACATTGGGATATCATCTCGGTGAAGCCTGGGCGTTTGTTGGCCGGGGAGAAGGCCGAGTGGCCTTCATCTACGAATTCACGGACCAACACCATTTCTGGCTTACTTTCCAGCCAGTTCAGCAGGATTTTGCGTTGTGCCGGAATGGAGAGATCTTTCTGCGCCTGTTCCTCAGAAGAGACCCGGCAATAGGTGACGACGTTTGGCATGTAGGTTCTCCTTGCTGTGTGCAATTCGCGCCCACCGCGAATTGGCTCTGTATCAGACAGCAACATTCATACCTCTGGGATCGTCACATATCAAGTTGATAAAGACGTACAAATTCAAATGTATGCGCCATTTTTTGCCGTGCTTGGCAATATCTTCAGCACGCCATGCTGGTCTGCCTCTTTACGAGTCAAACCGTTCCACTCGGCCTGGTTGGCGTTCCATCTTGCGGGCCAAATCGTTCCACTGCGCAGGACCGGCGTTCCGTTACCGTCCGGTCACTGGCTACAGACTAATGCATTGTTCCATATACTGTTTCACCCAGGTTAGAGCAGGTCATCGCCGTTCTCCTTGCGGGCCAAATCGTTCCACTGCGCAAGATGGACGTTCCATGGCCGACCACTCACAAATTCCCTTCCAATTGCCTGTTCCACCTGCCTTTTCGGTGGGCAGAAGCGAGCTATCCCCCATTCCGTCTTGCGGGCCAAATCGTTCCATTGCGCAGGTTTCCCGTTCCATCGCGCAGGATCTGCGTTCCATTGCGCAGGATGCCCGTTCCATTGCGCAGGTTTTCCGTTCCATCGCGCAAAATTCCTTTAGGAACAGCCACCCAAAATGCTCCATCTCATGGTTGGCCGTTTACTGCACGACACAACACAATGAAATTGAAAGCAAAAAAGTGACTTTTGAAAGATGGCACTCCGGTTGCGCTATGGGGATTTAACGCGATCCACGGACAACGAGAGAGCAGAGTGATGAAAGGCCAACTCCCAATAGAGATTGCCACCAAGCCCAGCACAGAGGTCGAAGTGAATTTCTCTGCAATGCTCAATGTAATGGCCGATGCCTTGGCTGATCAGTTTATTGCCCAGGCCAAAGCAGAAGTGGCGGCCAGATTGGGAATTGACGAAGGGCTTCTCGAACGGGGACAGAACCGAATTGCAATTAAGAATGTTGGGGACATCAAATCACACCCTATGGTGGCAGGAGGTAATCAGGCATGAGCAGACATGTGCATGGCAGGCTTGCAACGGAAGAGAGGAAACCGTCTCAGACAGAACCGGAGTTGGCACTTTGGATCGCTGTTATGCACCAGGCAGTCAGGGATGCCAAGTCGCTGCTGCGCATGGTCGGCAGGGATCCTCTGTTATGGAGCAACTCCAAGTTCCGGTCTGAGGTTCGTCATCTCACCGAGTACTTTCGGACCCAGTCCATGGAGGTCGGTGGTTTTGGGTTCATTTGCGATCTGGTGGGATTGGATCCCAAACAAGCTGTCCAGCAGATTGAAGACAAATATCTCCGACACCTCGTTCCTGGCAATAAACGATCCACTCGGATGGCTGACCGACAGGCAGCTTGAAGGGTGACATAACCCCGCACGTCTAGGATTCATGGTCTGAAAAGCCCGATATCCTGGCGGGCCTGACGTGCGGTTTCCACCAGGGTTCCGACAGGAGGAGAGAAAATGGTTAAATTTCTTCGTAACATTGTACTCGATGTTACACCGGAAAAGGCGGTCGAATTGCTCAAATGCAATACCTTTGGTCGTCAGAGGAACATCAACAAACGCCGTCTTGCCAGGTATGCCAGTGAGATGCGTGCAGGCCGGTTCATTGCGGGGACGCAGATCCACATCATGCAATTGGGGACTGAACAGATCCTGGTCAACGGACAGCACACCCTCTCGGCCATTGTGGAGTCGGGGGTCTCCATCATGTTGACCATCGCCTATTCTGCTGCAGACAGCATGGACGATGTGGCGCGGACCTACATTCACCACGACCCGACCGGTGGGGCCCGTGGTCAGGACGACATGATGAAAGCCCTGGATATTCCGGCCCTGATGGAAATGTCCAGTGCCCAGTCCTCAAAAATGTACTCTGCGGTCCGGTTTATCAAATCCGGGTTCAGCCGCAGAGATGTCAGTGACTCCAAGGAAGATGTGTTTTCCGAGGTGATGGAATGGATGTTGGAGGGGACTGCTTTTTTTGATGCCACAAAAGGCGGGTCAGCGACGATATACAATGCACCCATCATGGCGGTCGCCCTTGTGACCTTCCGTTATCAGGAAAAGCTGGCCCACGAGTTCTGGAAGCAGGTGGCCCAAGATGACGGCTTGCGCAAGAACGACCCGCGCAAACGCCTCCATGAACTCATCGAAGAGTGCAAATTACGGCCGAACGTATTCCTCAAAAATGAAAGGGCTATCACGCCTGCCTATCTGGCCAGAGCGGCGGCCACAACGTGGTCTGCTTTTTTCTCCGGAAGAACGTTGAGTAAGATCCTCATTTACGATGTGGACCGGGAGATCAATATCAAAGGGACTCCTTTTGTGCGGACCGAGTTGGACCTTTCGTCCGGAGAAGCAGCGTGAACACCATTCCGATTGCCAATATCGCCATTCATACGCGGTTGCGGAAGTTGCAACCGGAATCAGTGCTCTCTTTGTCCGCGAGCATTCAGGAAATCGGGTTGCTGCAACCGATCACCGTGGCTCTTATGCCGGATCAAGCGGGCCAGACGGAGCCGCGATATACGTTGATCGCGGGGCTGCACAGGTTGGAGGCCTACAAGATGCTCGGCAAGACGGAAATTCCTGCCACCGTCATCACTGCCACAACGGCAGAGCAGCAACTGATGGAGATTGACGAAAATCTGGAACGAGCAGAGCTGACCTGCCTGGAACGGGCGGAACACCTGTCGGAGAGGAAACGGCTATACGAGGAGATTCACCCGGAGACACGGAACGGGGGCACGCCGGGTAAAGCTGGCGGGGGGAAGATAGCGAAGAACGTAAAAAATACGTTCTTCGCTCCGTCCTTCACAGAAGCCACGGCCAAGCGGCTCAACTGCTCCGAAAGTACCGTTCAGAAGGCTGTCCACCGCGCCACCCATATCACTCCGGAAACCAAGGAGATCATCCGCGATATGCCGGCTATCGCCAACAGCACAAGCGAACTGGATGCGCTGGCCAGCATGACGGCAGCAGAACAGACGAAGGCGGTGGAAGCGGTGAGAACCGGGCAAGCAAAAAATGTGCGTGCTTCCACCGCAAGCGGGAGCAAAGTCAAACAGAACACTGTGATGACAGCCAAACCCGATCCAGTCGAACAGTTGCTCTCCGGGAAGATTGATTGGGAGGGCAAGGCCAAACATGCGGAAGATTTGGTGCGCATCCAGGAGGGACACATCCTGACGTACAAGCGGGAACTCACCAAATTGAGGGGAAAAATCAAAGAACTGGGGGCTCATCCTGCTGCACCGGCCATTTCGCCTCATCCGGATCGCGCAGCCGAGGTTGAAGAGTGGAAGCGGCGTGCCCTGGCGGCGGAAGAGCGTTGCGTCATCATTGAGCACCAAATGGGTGAAATGGAGGCAAGAATACCCGATCAGAGCGATCGTGGAGCGGTGTTACGGGCCGCGATTGATGAGTTTGAGATCGCTCTGAATACCAACCTGGGGGTGGTTTACGCGGAGACCCTGGCGTGGTTTGAAAGCCGTTTCATGAATTTGTTGTTTACGATCAAGAATGCCAAACGGCTGCAGGAGCAGCAACATACAAACAGAGAGGAGATACGATGAACCAACCAATCACACTCAATCAATTGCGGCAGATGCCCCTGGGCGATGTTGCCGCCTTGCCTGCCAGCGAACTGGCCCGTCTCCAGAAAGAGGTGGCCGAGGCCATGAACCAGACCAAACTGGTCAGCGACCTGCTCGACGGAGTGTTCGTTCGCCGCTTTGGCGACCGGGCCACCACCATCCGGCAGGAGACCGGGAAGGATTTTGGCCTGATCCGTTTCCAGGATGGCGATGTAGAAATCGCCATGGATTTGCCCAAACGCCCCTCCTGGGATCAGGGCAAGCTGGCCGGGATCGTCCAGACCATTCGGGAGGCTGGTGACGACCCCGCCCAGTATGTGGAAACCACTCTGGATGTCTCCGAGCGGAAATACACCGCTTGGCCGGACAATATCCGTCGGGTGTTCGAACCGGCCCGCACGGTGAAGGCGGGCAAGCCCTCTTTCAAACTCACTTTGCGCGAACAAGAGGTGGCATGATGAGCGGACTTCCCATCATTACTGCTGACCAACGCATGGCCGAACGGCGTGGCATCAAGGCGTGCATCTTCGGCAAGTCGGGCATCGGCAAAACCACCCTGCTGTGGAGCCTGGACCCGGCAACCACCCTGTTCTTCGATTTGGAGGCGGGAGACTTGGCCGTTGAGGGGTGGCCGGGTGATACCATCCGCCCCCGCACCTGGGACGAGTGCCGGAATTTTGCGGTTTTCATCGGTGGTCCCAATCCGGCCCTGCGCAACGACCAGTATTTCAGCCAGGCCCACTATGACGCAGTCTGTGCCCAATTCGGCGACCCCAGGATTCTGGACAAGTACCAGACCATCTTCGTCGATTCCCTGACCGTGGCCGGTCGGCTTTGCTTCCACTGGTGCAAGGGGCAGCCGCAGGCGTTCAGCGAAAAGACCGGCAAACCGGATTTGCGCGGGGCCTATGGTCTGCACGGTCAGGAGATGATTGCTTGGTTGACCCATCTCCAGCACACCCGGGGCAAGAACATTCTCTTCATCGGCATCCTGGACGAGAAATTCGACGATTTCAACCGGCGGTTCTTCGCCCCCCAGATCGAGGGCAGCAAAACCGGCCTGGAGCTGCCCGGCATCGTTGATCAGGTGATCACCAT
>JAMOBH010000310.1:0-6771 GCA_039908085.1 Magnetococcus sp. YQC-5 | reverse complement strand
GTTGCCAGGGTCACGCCTGCCCCCATGGCGGCATTGTTGACCTGCACTCCCGTGATTTTGGTGCCGCCTGGGAGTTTTCCCAGATAAACCACGTCACCGATTTGGGCAGCCGCCAGGGTTACGGTGCAGATGGCCTTTGAAGCGTTCCCTGAATCATTGAAATGCTGGATTTCGTTGTTCGCGTTTGTTTTGTTAATGACGGCCACGCTGTTTTCTCCTTGTTTTGTCCGGTCGTTTTACGGTGCCGGTGCGTAAGTGTTGATGATGGCGACGCCATAATCGAAATCGACGCCCTGTCCATCCCGGAAGCGGATTTTGGAAAACCCGCCGATCCCGGAGACCGAGGCTTCCAATCCATTGTTGTGGTCGGTCTTGCCTTCGTACCAGGAGAGATGCTGCCCGGATTCGGAGTGCATGCCCCACGCCTCACCGAGTGCCTGACCGCCAAGCAAAATGGCACTGTCCATGGTGGCACCAGCCGCCCAGTTGGAAGGGACAACGGCAGTGGTTTCGGTATAGATGGGGGAATTGGTGGCCAGTTTGATCGTGGATCCCTGCGCGTAGCGGATGGTATGGGCATCCATTTTTTTCACCAGAATGCCGTTCCACATCCCGGACGTATCCCCGGTGAACAACGGATTCTTGGGACCACGCAGACCAGCGGCCTTGAGGAAGGTCTGCCAATCATTGCCGGAAGAGTTTGCCCACAAGGTGGCCCACTGCCTGGGCGTGACGAGGAGGATATAAAGTGGGTTCATTTCCGCCTGTTCATCGTCTTCGAATTTGATTGGTGAGACGGGGATATCGGCTTCGTCCAATTTGGCGCGCAACTTGTTGACCGTATCCAGCGTCATGATGTCTGCTGAATCCATATCTGCCGGGCCGGTCGCGTCTCCGCCCCAGAACTGCCGGTTGTAGGTGGGCGCATATACCGGGTTGCCCATGATCGTCGCGAACATCGGATGATCAGCCAATGGGATGATCCAATCGGAATTCATTACCGTCCCGCGTCCACCCACGAGATGAACGATTTTCATTTGATCCAGATAACGCAACCACCAGTTTTCCAGTGATACGCGTCCGATGGTACGCAGTTTGTGCGGGGTCCGTTGTTGGGTCATCCTCCCGCCGATATCCACACCCCCTCGCATCTGATCAACACGGATTCGAGCCGTCGAGGCATTCATGGACATCATCTTTCCCGCCAATTTTGCATCCCCGATCACCGGCATGCCCGACAGGGGATTGAACATGTCCATCGTCACCTCGCTCCCACCACCCTGCTCAAGGTCGGTGATTCTCACGATGGGGTAGGAACCCGATGTTTGAGCGCGTTCACCCTTCACGAACTTCTCAATGGACGGAGCTTTCCCTGTCAGGAGATTCGTCAGAGAATTGCGCCGAATCAGTTTGTTGAAAATGCCTCGCCCAAAGAAAGTGGCGGCCAATGGGGATCCGAATGGTATAACGGTTGGCATGGTTGCTCCTGTTAATATTAAGAGTTATTATTGATTGACAGAATTAAGAGAACTGCGCCATGAAATCTTCAAGTGCATTGCCTCCTTTTTTTGCCAGCTTATCCATATGAACCTGAAGCTCGGCCTTGCTCGCCGTGTTTGGATCAAACTCTGTGACCACCGGTGCGCCTTGCCCCATGGATGTCATGGATTTGGGCACATACTGTTGAAGGTTCGCCACTTTGGCAGCGACGGCTTTCTTTTGGTCCTCCGTTGGCATGGTGGCAGGAGTGACTGGCACTGGCGGCTTGTCTTTTGGTGCCAAGGAAGCCAAGGAAGCGGCCAAAACGTTGTTGAGGTGCATCATTTGATCTTGCACAGGCAGGGAGGCGTAAGCGGATGTCTGCATCAGGGTGCTATGCATCTGGTTTGCAAATGACCATTGCGCAGGATCATTTTGCATGGCGGCCAGTTGGGGAATGTCATCAATCGCCTTTTGCAACACCTCATGGTGTGCCTGTGCTTCATCCTGTTGTTTTTGCAGCAATTGCGTCATCAGTACTTCTTGATTATACGCAAGTGCCTTTTGTACATGTTCAATCTTCCACTGTTTGAGTTGTTGTTCTGCGATTTTCGGCCCCAGTTCATCCAATAGTGCTTGATACTCATTGGATTGCTCCTGGGTCATGGCAAACCCTGCCTCCAGAGTCGCCAAATAGTCTTTCGGTTGCTCTTTTGGAGTGTCGGGGCTGGATTGGACGGTCTTTGGTTGCGTCTGTTGCTGCGTCTTCAGAAGCATATCCGTCAACACTTCAACCTTGGCCGCCAATGTCGTATCCCGATCTGCTGGCGTGGTGGTGCCATGGGCGTTGAGATCAGACTGAGGAACCGCGAGGGGATCAGTTGACGGGCTTTGAGTTTCTTTTTTGTCATCACCCGTTGCTACGGTCTCCTCTTCCGGCACCTCAGTAAAATCTTCGCCGTAAAGGTCATCATCCCCAGGTTCGATTGGATCGTATTCTTCTGATTGGTCTTCGTTGCTATTTTCAGGCATTTCATCCATGTGCTGCTCCTTTTGGCATAAAAAAACCGGCTTGGTTGCCGGTCAAATTTAAAGATGTGGTTTGGTATCCATTCTTACCCGTATTGATACGTTTCTCTGTTGTCCCAAACGTAATCAAATTTGAGGGTGCCGCCAGAAAAACGAATATCAATACTGCCATCTACGTTGTAAAAATACTTTGTAATGCGCCAAAATGGATCCGACTTGGCAGTCCCTGGCGGAGCTTCACCAATATAAATTATATTCCCTTGCGCATTTGGCGCAGAATAGCTTTTGATCGTCATATTGTCCGCACTGTGAATAACATCAGGCGTAAGTGTGCGGATATCGTCAGGATTTCGTTGCAACATTCTGTTCGCTCCCAGCGAGTTGTGATTTTGCCAAATTCATAGCTGCGTTCATCCTCATAACTTCGATTTCCGCTTCTGTTTTCCGTGTCCTTGCATCCGTATCCCGCAACCCGGCCTGATGCGCCTCTTGCGCCATTTGCATCTGCATGGCCGCTTGCTGATTGGCCAACAGAGCTTGTTGTTGAACGTCTTCTTGTTGCTGGATGTTGACACCCGGTTGGTCCTGATTGCTGCTCCCACCCATCAACTCCTGCATTTTCTCACGGGGAAACAAGCCACTCAGAACCAGTAATTCAGGCCCGATGACCCCAGCCAGTTGGGGTGGCAACAGAGGCATGAGTTGATTGGCGTCGCGTAATTTCTGCTGGAACGCACTGGGTGATTCAGGCACGTCCTCCAGGACAATTTTCGTCTGCACCTCGGCGATGCCGTTGGTCAGATACGGTATCCCGTTGTCGTCCAAGCTCATCGAGTTGATGCGGATGCTGACCTGCTTGCCGTTTCTGGTGATGGGGAGTTCCTGTTCACCTGTCAGCGACTCCCGCACCAGTTCTAACAGAAGTTCGCCGACCGCGCGTCTCCCCATGACGTAATTGTCATTGATCTCCGCGAGTGTTGTTCCGCCTTGTTCCACCAGGGCGTTGATGGCGACCCCGGAATCCGCGACGCCTCCTTTGCCCAACTGCTCGTTGAACACCCCGGACAACGATTGGATGTTCTGCACTTGAGTGTTCATCAATTGCAGGTAGAGCAGAATATCCTTCTGCCCTTCCCGGATCACGAAATGATCCATTTTGTTCGGTGCCAGGGTGATGACTGCATCTGGCCTCGATAACTCTGTCATTGCCGTGTCGAACGTCATCCCGTTGCCAAGGGAATCCGTGGTTGCGATAACTTGCAACTGTGCCATTTTGTCCAGGATCTTAGACGCGATGACGTTGATGGAATCCTGTGGCGAGATCATGGCCTTGATCATGCCGTAAGGTTGATTCTTGGCGTCTTTTCTGAAGCCGAAAAACGGCACATAGGGAAAAGACGAGTGCGGATAGGGTGATGGGATATCCTCCAGAAGATGCGGTCCCAACCACCACGCCAACCGCATTTCGTGATAGGTCCGATTCTCTATTTGCGCCGTGCCCTGGTACACGGCCAGGACATGTTGCGGGTTTTCCTGGTCGAAAACGGATACCTTTCCATCCTGGAATTTGATCACCGGTCCAGTGATCCAGGTTTTGTACCAAACCTCGTACAGACACAACCGCTTCCGTTCCGTGTCACGCCACTCCGATTCCAGGATATCCGTTTCCATTTCGCTGTAACGGGCGTCAGACAGCATCCCACCGAACAGCCCCATATCCCATTCTGCCCATCCTGCCACAGCGTTTTTGATGAGGGTTTTGTGCCGTGGAAACCGTATGGCCAGCAAATCCGCATCAAAGAAGGCACGGCGGAAGATGAACCGAGCGTCCGACAGGTCCGGTCTCACGGAACGCCAATCCCAATACATCTCCCTGCGGTGGATGGAGGTGACACGGAAGGGCGGCAAAAACGGATTGCTCTCTTTGCTGACCTCAATCCACCCCATCCCGGTTTTGATCATGGCCGCGTAGGCTTCAGAGCAAGCCCTGTCCGCGCCAGATGATTTCTCCACCTCTTTCATTTTTTCGGTCAGCACGTCCGCCACGTCTTTGCCGTCGTCCGTGGCCGCTACCACTTTCCAATCGCGTGGTGACTTGGCCTGCATGCCCAGCACCAAGTTGATTGTCGGTGCGATATGATTGCTGATCGTGGGAGCGGAGCCTCTCCGTTCTTTTTCCTCCATGGTGCGGGTGTCGAGCTGGTCCCCATCGTAATACTGGGCCGCCTTGTCTGCCTCTGTGCGCCACTCTGGTTCATTCCTCGCATCTCTCAGGAATGCCTCCAGATCCTTTCGTGTCATGGGCATCAGAGTTATCCTCTCCAGTTCCGTGGACGCCGTGATGATGTGGAGCCATTACGCACAGCCACCGGATGCGCATACGTCATCGCCAACGCATCTGCCCTGTCAGGAGAAGCCAGACCGCGTTTCTTCATGGATTCTTTGGGTTCGATCATCAAGAGATCATGGTTGTTATAAAAGTAATCCGGTCCAATCAGATCATCTTTGAGTCGCGTATCGTTTGGGATGTCCAATCCTGCTTTCAGAGCCTCACGCATATTGAGCCACATCTCGGCGCGGAGATTACCGCATTTCAACGAATCATCGTTTGGCTTTGATGCGGCTTGTACATCAACCACTTGTGAATAACCCAGACTTCGCAGACGATCCACCACCCCGGCACCCAGACCGCATCCATCCACGAATACCGCATCCGGTTTTTGTTTGTTGATCTCCTGTGCCACAAGAGCAGCCACTTGCATCGTGTCTTTTCCGCTCCATGGTGTGATGCTCAAAACTTTGCGTCCCCGTCTCACGAGCAGACAGGATTCATCATCACCGAATCGCGCCACATCCACCCCAAACAGCAACGGCATATGCTCCACATGAGCATCATCCACCGTGAGCGCAATACATTTGTCAACATCATCTTCCGGGATAAACTGCGTTGTGGATGCTGACGGGAACATTCCCCGTACCCTGACCTTGAAAAAGTCTGATTCCACGCCATGAATCTTTTCCCACTCTTTGAATAGTGCGTGGTTCGTCCCTTCGACCGTCCTGGAATCAATTTGCCGTGTGTCCCATAGATGCCGTAATTTTCCGAACGTCTCTTTGAATCGTCCGGTGTTTCTGGTGCCGTTGCCAAACATGAACATCATCGGTTCGCCATCCGTCATGCCACCGTCGGCCACTTCCTGAATTTTGTCCGGGATTGCACTGGCTTCGTCGAAAATGAAAAATGGTGTTGAATCGACGCAGTGCAACCCTGCAAAGGCTTCTGACTGCTCCAACCTCCATGAGACTCCCTCGACGCGCCAAAATTCCGCATTGACATCCGATTTCAGGACCATGCTCCGTTCGCCGCAGGAGTAATTGAACCAGTGTCCGACCAGACAGAGTTTGTGCCACTTGCCGAGTTCCGACCATGTTTTTGATTGGAGTTGGTTGCTGGTGTTGGCTGTCACCACGCCTTTGCTGTTTGGTCTGGTTGCCATGATCCAAAGGCAGATCCACGACACCAAAGCACTTTTCCCAACTCCGTGCCCAGAGACCACCGACATCAAAATGGGTGCGACCGGATTGGTCCCATCGAAGTGCCGGGATTTTACTTTATCGCCCAGATCTGACAGGAATTTCTCCTGCCATTCTCTGGGGCCGTGCTTGTTTTCCAGCTGACCTGTCCCCCATGGAAACATCACCCGTACAAAGCCGAGAGGATCGTCGTAATAGTTTCCGACCAAAAAGGCGAGTTCCTGACTTGGGGATTTAGGTTTCATGCTTTTTCCTCCCAGCCTTGATGATCTCGATCCGTTCGATGTCTTTGGATTCGTTATCCTTGTTTTTGTCCTGGTTGAAGATGCCCAGCACCCGACCGAGGAGATCAATGGCACCGAGTTTGTTTGTCAGGGTGACCTTGACGGTTGAGATTCCGGCAGGAGTAGTGGATTTGGAGACTGATGTGATAGCGGCTTTGACATGTTCAGGGACTTGACTGGCATTTTTGAGATTCCAATCATGATCGAACAGATCTTTGATTTCGAGGAAGGCCAATTTAGTCAATTCTTTGACGATTTTTTCCGGAGTTACGCCTGCTTCTGCCGCAAGTTGTTTCTGGTAATTCTGGATTGCTGACTGTAGGTGAGGCTTGGTAAGGTTTTCGTATCCGACCTGCTTGGCCGTCTTGGCAGAATATCCAGCACGAACAGCAGCTTGCGTGGCATTCAGATCGACTAAATATTCTTCGACAAATCGGGCTTGTTT
>JAMOBH010000309.1:0-6790 GCA_039908085.1 Magnetococcus sp. YQC-5 | reverse complement strand
CAGCATCGCTGTATCAGGCGTTCGAACCGAAGGAAGCCAGACGAATATTGGATCGCCTTGAGATCCATTATACACCGAAACATGGCAGTTGGCTGAATAGGGCAGAGATCGAATTGAGCGTTCTCAGTGGTCAATGCTTGGATCGTCGGATTCCTGATCAAGAAACACTGGTCCGGGAAGTTGCAGCCTGGGAAAGAGAACGGAACCAAGAAAAATGCAAAGTGAACTGGCAGTTTACATCCGAAAATGCTCGGATAAAATTGACTCGGCTCTACCCATCAATTCAGCTCGGTTGAGCCAGTAGTTTCAAAGTCGCTTGACTTTTTTTTGAACGGGTTGTTTTGGTTGGTGGCAGCAGCTGTTGCCTGAGAACAGCAAACTCTACGGGTGCTGGCTCTCAAAAAATTTTAAGTTTTTTTACTATGTACAAAGTGATACCATTTTGGTAGTGATTTTGTCTTTTTTCAGGGAGGTTTACGATGGAACAAGAACTGACAAATCAATTGATCGCCTTCGTTCAGGTCATTTTCATTGATTTGGTGCTGGCGGGTGACAACGCCATAGTTGTTGGTATGGCTGCGGCATCAGTTCCTATGGAATACAGGGGCAAGGTCATTTTCTGGGGTACGGGGGCTGCAATCGCGTTGCGAATCGTCTTTGCCCTGATCACCACTCAGCTTCTGGCAATAATTGGGCTAACCTTGGCTGGCGGTCTGCTGTTGCTGTTTGTCGTGTGGCACATGTACCGGGAGTTGCGGACACACGGCAAAGATGAGGTGACACCGGAAGAGGCTGGATCTGGTGTCTCCTCCGACAAGCAAAAAACCGTGCTTGCTGCCGTTTGGCAGGTGGCCATGGCTGATGTATCCATGTCCCTCGACAATGTGTTGGCAGTAGCGGGGGCAGCCAAGGATCATCCGTCCATCCTGGTGGCTGGCTTGGTGATCGCCATTATTATGATGGCCTTTGCTGCCAATTATATCGCCAAGATGATACACAATCACCGCTGGATCGCCTGGGTTGGCCTAACCATCATCGCCTATGTGGCAGGGGATATGATTTGGCGTGGATATGGCGAAGTGGCCTCCGCTATTTTCTAAGGAAAAACAATTTGCTGCTCGACAGGGACAGCCCTTCGGATTAAATCCCGGTACATCCTTTGCTGTCCATGGCGGGACTCCTTGGATTCAGGATGGATCCTGTTTCCAGAGTACCACAACAGATGCGCAATCTACAGTTTCTCCCATGCAGGAGGCCTGTTTGGCCTTGAAGGAGAGTTTTGACCATTTTTGTCTGTGATCCCACGATGCCAAGCCCACACGTCGCGCAACATTGTGGACCGTTTGCCGGAGGCATTAAAGATCTCGGTTCGCAAGGCTATCCGGCAGGCATGGGAGACCGATAACAGTTTTTCGTCGGATTCGCGCTTACAAGCAGCTTTCTGTTTTGGCGTTCAAACAGACGGAGCATACCAGACGGATTCATACGGAAATTGGGCTTCCCCAGGAAGAAAAAGTGGCGTAAAATGCCTCAGGTATCCACCCGAATTTCAACAGAAGGCGGGACATCCCTACATCATCACAATGGCCCAATATCCACCTCACCCCAGAATGAGAGTATGGGGTTTGTCTTTTCGATTCTGGGGCTGGGCGTGCTGGCATCCCTGCTGTTTCCAAACAAGTCTGGACCAGGAAATTCCTGAAATCACTTATTACGGAGAGGAAATTTGTCATTTTTGCAACGCAGTTTTGCAAACAGTTGGTCAGCAATCCCTCTGCTGGCGCAGTTGAGGCACTATCAACCAGCTTGGCTCATGGGGGATTTCGTGGCCGGCGTGACGGCCTGTCTGGTGATGATCCCTTCGGTGCTAGCCTATGCTGAACTGGTCCACATGCCCCCCATCTCCGGTATCTATGCCGCTTTGGCGGCTGCAGTGGGTTACGCCTTATTCTCTTCCTCGCGCCATGTGATCGCGGGTCCGGATGCCGCCATCGGTCTGCTGGCTGGAGCTACCATTTTGCCGTTGGCAGGGGGCGATCCGAGTCGTACTGCCATGTTGGCGGCACTCCTGGGGATGCTTTCCGGGATTGTGCTGATACTGGCCTCCCACTTGCGGGTAGGGGCGATTGCCGATTTTCTGTCCCGTCCGGTGTTGGTGGGCTATTTGAACGGTGCCTCACTGGTGTTGGCCTCCACCCAGATTGGCAAACTGTTCGCAATCAAAACCGATGGTGAGGAATTTTTCCACATTCTGTGGCAACTGATTCAAAAACTTCCGGAAACCCACACCCCGACCCTGCTGTTTGGAATGGTCATGATCCTGTTCATGATCATCCTGGGGCGTGTACTGCCCGTCATTCCTGGGGCCTTGGTGGTGTCGGTGGTCGCCATATTGGCCACGCGTTGGTTGGGTTTGGGAGAAATGGGGGTGACTCTGGTTGGACAGGTGCCTGGTGGTATACCGGATTTTGTCGTGCCAGCCCTGCACTGGGCAGACATTCCTGCTTTGGCCCCAGCCGCTATGGCAATTGCCTTTCTGGCTTTTTCTGACGGTATTTTGCTGGCCCAGGCTTTCGCGGATAAAAACCGCTATGAGATCAAACCGAACATGGAATTGACCGCCCTGGGCATTGCAAATATCAGTGCCAGCTTGTTGCAAGGCTTTCCGGTTTCCGCAAGCCAGTCGCGTACTTCCATCGTTGACGCATCGGGCGGGAAAAGCCAGTTGGCCCAGTTGATCGCTGCAGGAGGCTTGCTGATGTTCCTGTATTTTGGGACCGATCTGCTGGCCTTTCTGCCTAAAGTCGCTCTGGCGGCCATCCTGATTGTCACGGCACTGGGTATGCTGGAATTGGCGGCCTTGCGGGATCTCTACCGCATGGATCGGTTCGAATGTTTCATGTCGATTGCCGTGACCGTGGCCATTTTGGTGGCCGGGGTGGTTCCAGGCATCATCATGGGATTTTTGATCGCCCTGATTGGCATTATCATGGGGATATCCCGCCCGGAAGACGCTGTCTTACAACGCTTGAGTCCTGGAAAAAAATTTCATGACTTTGGAAAAAAGTCTGTTGATGATAATACGGATGATGAGGAGGGCGAAACTGTCCCCGGTCTGCTGGTCTACCGTCTGTATGCGCCACTGATCTTTGCCAATGCCCGTTACGTAATGAATCGCCTGCGCACCCTGGTGGCTACGGCGGAAACGCCCATCCAATGGATTGTCATAGACGCCCAAGCCATTACCGATATGGATATCACGGCCGCCCAGCGGTTCGCCGAATGGTACCGAGAGATGCAGACTGTCGGCATAGACATCAAAATTGCCGACGCACCCCGTCCTTTTCTGGTTCAGTTGAAGAAAGTCGGTATTTCGGAAAATCTCGGCTCCCATCAGTTTTACATCTCGGTCAAAAAAGCCGTCGAGGAGTACGAAAGCATGCGACATCCTGTACAGGAGATCACCCTGCTGGCGCAAAACGACAACTATACCGAGACATACCGTCTGCTGTTTCGCCGGGAAGGTTCCAACCTGACCGCCACCTGTTCTTGTGAAAATGAAGAGCATGATGCAATCTGCCGTCATCTGTTTTTGGTGCTTTCCGGAGAGATGGGAGAACTGACCTTGTTGGAAGGAACCTCTGACGATCTCAAACGGGTCGCACAGATGATGGCAGGCACCGACGTTGAAGTGGCATTACATAAAATGATGTCACTGGATAAAGCCATGCAAATGACTTTGAAAGAGTATCACAAAGCCAAAGAGTCCCTGCGCAAGGCTGTAGACGACTAAGTATGCAATCAGTTGAACGGAAAATTATAATATGGAACAGTTTGTCAATACATTCATCGTCGAACACGGCTATCTGGTTTATCTTTTGGTGCTGGTATGGACCTTTTTTGAGGGGGAGACCATTGTTTTGATCGTTTCCGCTATGGCCGCGACTACCGCCCCTTTCATCAACTTGCCCCTGCTGGCTCTCTGCGCTACGGCGGGTACGACCGCCGGAGATCAACTATTTTACTATCTGGGACGGTTTTACGGTACCCCTTTTTTGGCGAATCGTCCCAATTTGGCCGCCAAGGCCGAAAAGGGATTCGAACTGTTGCGTAAAGGGGAGGTACTTTTTATTCTGTCCTACCGTTTTATCTATGGGGTGCGTAACGTCAGTCCATTTATCGTGGGTGTGAGTGGTATTCAACCTCTTCGTTTTCTCATGTTCAACCTGATAGCCTCATCGGTATGGGCGTTGACATTCGTTATTGGCGGGTATTTCCTTGGTAAAGTGTTGGACGAATGGCTTGAACATTACAAACTGCACTTGCTTGCAGGGGTCCTGTCAATAATTGTCGGTTTATATATATATAATCGTTTCAAAGAGACAAAAGCATCGGACAACAATGGGCAAACAAAATGAATTATATTGTTGCTCTGTTTTGATATAACGTGGGCAATTTGTTGCTGGTCATGAAATGCGGCAAGACAAGATTTGATTTGCGCGGACATCAGATAGATCTCGAACGATTTCATCTTCCTGGATCTGAAAAACAGTGAGAACTTTTTCACAGAGGGCAACTGAGGCTTCCATCTGCATGGCTATCACATGTTCTGCTCCAAGGGTGATAAGAGGTTCCACTTCGCTTAGGAAGGATGCGCGCACGATAATAGGCAGGTCGAGACGCAACTTGCGGGCGGTGTCAACCACATTGCGGGCGGCGGCGGCATCGGGCACTGTGATCACCAAGGCTCGTGCGGACATGATCCCGGCATGCTTGAGCGTCACCTTGTGGGATGCATCGCCAAAGAGGATTGGGAACTCTGAAGAACGTTCCCTCCGCACGGTTTCAGGATTCGTTTCCAGCACACTGAAAGGTATTCCTCGACGACAGGCCAGGAGGGCTATTGCCCGGCCATTTTCTCCAAAACCAACTATGATCAGGTGGTTCTGAATCCTTTCCCCTGAAGCGGAACCGGTTTTATTTCCGCCACCCCGACCACGCAGCAGACGCCAGGATGCCACCTTTCGACCCCACTTTCCTGCGCGGACCACCAGCAGTGGGGTTAAGACCATGGTAGCCACAGAAACGGATAAAAAATACTGATAAAGATCGTTGGACAACAGCCCCTCACTCAATCCGCTACGGGCTAAAACAAAAGAAAATTCGCCAATCTGGGCTAAGCTTGTTCCTGCCGCTACCGATGCAGCCAGACCGATGCCTGTGGCCAGGGATGCTCCTCCCGCCACCACTGCCTTGAGAAACAGAATGATCAAGGTGACTGCAGTGACAATTCCAATATGATCGATAAGAAAGCCCGCATCCAACAACATTCCCACTGAAACGAAAAAAAGGCTGGTGAACAGATCCCGGAAAGGCAATACACTGGCAAATGCCTGATGACCATATTCTGATTCTGAGAGGATTAATCCGGCCAGGAAAGCTCCCAATGCAAGGGATAGACCGGCGGTGGCAGTTAGCCAAGCCACGCCCAAACCGGTCACAATGACTGACAGGAAGAAAAGCTCCTGGTCGCGAAGGCGAACGATGCTGTATAGTATCGATGGAATCAGCCTCCTTGCTCCAAACAACAGAAAAAGAGAGATTCCAAGGAATTTGGCAACAAAGATACCAAGTTCCCGCCATGGTTGATCGCTTTTACCTGTTAATAGCGGTATCATGAGCAGCATGGGGACAATAATTAGATCCTGAAAGATCAGAATTCCCATAGTGGTTGTACCGTGAACAGAACCTACTTCACCCCTTTCCTGCATAACCTTGAGCACGATGGCGGTACTGCTCAGGGAAACCAGAAATCCCATAAATATCGATTCCGCAAGAGATAATAACCCAGTGCTCATGGCAATGGCGAAACTGGCACCAATAGTGACTGCCACCTGCACGCCTCCACCGATAAAGACCGCCCGTTTCATTTCCAATAAACGTTTTAAAGAGAGTTCCAATCCGATTGTGAACAACAGCAGCATCACGCCGATTTCTGCCAACAGTTCAACTTCCTTGATAGATGAAACCAGTGAGAGGCCAAATGGACCGGATAACGCGCCGACAATGAGAAAGCCGATGATGGAAGCGATGCGCAGACGGTGGCACAGATAAACTACAGTAACTGAAAGAGAAAAGATTACCAGTAATTCTGTTAGTATATGTGCGTGCATATTTTTTATCCTTCACGAATACAGGATTGGAACGTTTATCACACCCAGCTTGATGAACACGAGGTTGTTGAAGGTGGTCACCCCAGGTACGCTTCCGCCGGAAGAGCCGAATTTTAGAAGATAGATTTCGGTCACGTCCCGGTCACTGCCTGAAATAACGTCAACACAAGTCCTACACTCCTGTCAAGATGATAAAGGATGAGTAAAAATCTTTATCAACAACTCAACTCAATCAATGTAACATCATCTTTCTGTTTTCTTCCCTGGCGGAATGCCTCCAGAGCATTTACTACAATTTCCAGCGGCTCTTCCGAACCAACGATTTTGTTCAAAAGCAATTCCAAACGTTCTGATCCGAATGCCTCCTCGTTCCGATTGATTTCCTCGACAATGCCGTCGGTATAAACGATCACCCGATCTCCGGGCCGCACCTCCATCACCGTCCCGGACATTTTGCGCCCCCCCAGGATGCCCAGGGCAAAATTCTTGGAAATGATCCTGGCATGCACCCCTTACAAGGGTAGGTTTTTTCATATCCCCTCGATTTTAGGCAGAATTGGCCATGGTTCCGGGATTCCGTGACTGAAAGGGATCGGTTGATGATTGAGCAAAGCCGC
>JAMOBH010000308.1:0-6799 GCA_039908085.1 Magnetococcus sp. YQC-5 | reverse complement strand
AAAAGCGTGATGTTTATTTTGTTGTTTTCCTTCTATTTTTTGTTTTGAATAGGGGCAAAGGTAGCTTTGCGCCATCGCACAGAATATTTTCACGGTAAAGGGTGGGGGGGTTGGGGGGCGGTTCACCGCCCCCCAAGGTCTTCAAATCCCCACGGCCCGAACAGCCATACCCTTGAGAAAGCGGGCCATGGCGATTACGATCGGCAAATAATACTGAGACTCTAAAGTCCAGAACATCGAAGGAATCCGCATGTCAAATCCTCTGCCAACCAGCCAGATCTCATCTTTTGTTCCAACCCCTCTGTTTGTGGTGGGGTGTGATCGGTCTGGAACCACATTGTTGACCTCGATCATCGAATCCAGACTGGGTCTGGCCGCCCCACTGGAAACCCATTTTATTCCTTACTTTGCCAAAACGCTCTTTTTGTGGGGCAATTTGGCCCAACGCCGAAATCGGGCGACTTTGTTGACGGCGATCTATCATTTTTTGGAAATACTCGTACATCAGAATTACCCCAACAAGGATCGCAATACGCTGCTTCCAGCCACCTTGCTGGCCACCCGACCTCATGCCCAGACCATCCTGGACCAATCCAGCAACTTCGGGGAGCTGATTGGCCAACTGTTTGGACATTTTGCAAGCATTCAAGGCAAACGAGGCTGGGTTGATAATAGTTCTTTTTATGAATCCATTCCTCTGAAAATCTGGCAAAAACATTTGCCAGACATGAAAGTCATCCATATGGTTCGGGATGGACGGGATGTGGCTCTCTCCTGGCTGCAATCCTGGTGGGGTCCAGCCTCCTTGGGCGAAGCCGCTCAACTCTGGTCTGCCCATGTGACGGATAAACGACGTTGGGGTGCGGCGCATCCCGATGGCTACCTGGAGGTTCAGTACGAAACCCTGCTCAATGACCCGGATCAGGTACTCCAACAAATCGCCCATTTTCTTGGCTTGCAACTGGAACCAAGGAATCTTGATTGGTCCAACAGTCAAACAGCCCGGATTCTCTCCACCGGCGGTACTCATGACCTGTTGGCTGGTCCGATTTTGGCAACCAACAAGGAGAAATGGCGGCGTTCCATGTCGTCTGTTGATCAGATGTTGTTCGAATATGCCGTATCAACCACTTTGCGCAGTAGTGGTTATCCGTTGCTCCATCACCCGCCAGGACCGATGCAACGGGTAACCTTGTGGTTCAGACTCCACGGTTCAAGCCTTCGACGTTTTTTTTCGCACATCTATTATGCCAAAAAAGCCAAATGGTTGGTTGCACTTTTTTTATGGATGGTTGGACCTTTTGGAAAAAATATTATACAACTTTTGTATAACCAAAAGCAGGAGTTGTGACCATGAGCAGTCTGGAATGTCAATTGTGTCCCCGTTATTGTCTCATTCCCGAAGGCGGGGCAGGGGATTGCCGCATTCGTGTTCATCTGAACGGCAAATTGCTGGCTGTGACCTATGGCCGTCCTTCGGCCATGCATATCGATCCCATGGAAAAAAAACCATTATTTCATTTTCTGCCAGGCACGGATATTTTTTCCATCGCGACAGCGGGATGCAATCTGCATTGCCTCTTTTGTCAGAATTGGCAACTCTCTCAACGGGGCGCAGAGGAGATGGAAGTGGTCTATCAGGCATCACCCGTCGAGGTGGTGGCCATGGCCATGGAAAAACAGTGTCGTTCCATGGCCTATACCTATTCCGAACCCCTGGTTTTTTATGAATACACTTTAGATACCTGCCGGATTGCCCGATCCAAGGGGCTGAAAAATGTCCTGGTCTCGGCTGGTTATGCCAACCGCAAACCCTTGCAGGAACTCAGTCCGTTGTTGGACGCCGCCAATATCGATATCAAGGCGTTTGACGAAAAATTCTACCGGGATCTCTGCGGGGCAACCCTCAAACCGGTGCTGGAAGGCCTGGAAATTATGAAACAAGCCGGGGTTTGGCTGGAAATCACCAATCTGGTGATTCCAGGTCTCAACGATGACCTGACCCGCATACGCGCCATGGCACGTTGGATCCGCGACCATCTCGGTCCAGGCACTCCACTCCATTTCAGTCGGTTTTATCCATTGTACCAATTGCAAAACCTTCCTCCAACCCCGGCGGAAGTCCTGGTCCGTTGTCGCAACGAGGCATTATCAGCCGGTCTGGAATACGTTTATATCGGCAATCTGCCTGGAAATGCCGAAGAGTTTACCATCTGCCCGCATGATGGAACCTTGCTGATTCGTCGATTTGGATTCAGTATACAGGAATACTTGCTTGAGCAGGGTCGTTGTCCGGTTTGTCGGAACTCCATTCCGGGAGTCTGGTCATGAAAGGGCGGGACAAGGAGTGACACTATGAGTCATGCGGATCTGATCAAAAAATTGGCAACTCTGCCCAGAGAGCAGCAAACTGAAGTTTTTGATTTTGTGGAGTTTCTTATAAGACATCGGGATGAACAACACGTCTCCCAGTCGCCACGACATACTCATTGGAAAAATACCGAATTCTCCACGCTATCCATGACGCAAGCCTTGCGAGGCATGAAGGATGACCCGATTGCTTACGGTCTGGAAGACCTGAAAGAACGCTGGTTATGAAAAACGAGGGACAAATTGTTTTGACATCGTTTCCTGAATTTTTATGGATATTAACTCAAGTAGCGACAATTTTGAAATATTGATGAAACTAGATTTGGGCTTTACCCCAAAACCCACCAGGGGGAATGATTCCCTCTGGCCCCCCAATCTTTGTCTCGCTTTAAATGAAAGGCATCTTTTGTTTTGACAGGGTTTGCTTATTATGATACGAATGGATCATCCTATTGCAGTCAGCCTCGCCATTGACCATGACACAATGGACCTTTCTCGACGCACAGTGCTGGTGAGTAGTATTGTCATGGGGGCCGCATGGCTGACGGTGCCCTGGAATTCCCTCTCCCAAGCCCCTCCCAAATCTCCACGAGAATTGACTCTTGCCGAGGCTGATTTGTATGCACCTCATCATCTGGCGGGATGACATCATGAAAAAATATTTTTTATCATTGGTCTGGATAACGTGTTGGCTGTTCTCCCTGTTGGGGACAGCAAGAGCGGAAGAGATCTCCAAATTGGAAAAACGGGTCCGTCCGGCTGCGGTGGCCGGTTCCTGGTATCCGGGCCATCCAGGGGCACTTCAGGCATATCTGGATCACCTGTTGGTCCAGGCCAAACCTCCCTTGTTGTCAGAAACGGCACCTGTGCGCGCCTTGCTGGTTCCTCATGCCGGATATGCTTTTACTGGGCCTGCCGCAGCCACGGGATTCAAACTGGTGCAGGGTAAGCGTTTCAAACGGGTGGTGGTGGTGGGGCCGTCCCATTATGGTTCATTCGCCGGGTTGGCTGTACCTGATACCACTCATTTTGCCACTCCTCTGGGTGAGATTTCCCTGGATATCGAAGCCATTACCCAATTATTGCATCAGGGCGAGGCCAACCAGATTCCCGACGTGGACCGACGGGAACATGCCATAGAGATGCAACTCCCCTGGCTGCAACGCGCCTTGGCTCCAGGCTGGCAGTTGGTCCCGGTCCTGGTGGGCACTCTCGATGGCGAGGGATATGCCCGCACTGCCAAAGCACTTCGGCCCTTGTTGAATGATGAATCCCTGCTGGTTCTCTCCGGGGATTTCACCCATTACGGTCCGAATTACGATTACATCCCGTTTCCCCCGGATGCCAAGGCTGCCCAGGCACTCAAACAATTGGACCAGGGAGCCTGGGAACGGATCGTCGCACGGGATGCCAAAGGCTTCGAGGCATACCGGAAAAATACTGGGATAACTGCTTGCGCCTTTGGTCCCATGGCCCTTTTCACGCATCTCATGTCTGCGGAAACCACGTCCACTCTGGTCAGTTATACCACCAGTGGCCCTTTGTCCAAGGAAAATCCCAATTCCGTCAGTTACCTGGTGGGGGCTTTTACCATGTCCAACTCTTTTGCCAGCTGCCAGGCCCAGGAAGAGCAGGCTGGGGAGGCCAAAATCTCATCGGAATCATCCTCTGAATTGAGCCGGGAGGAGATGATCCTCCTGTATGACATGGCCAAACGCGCCATGGAGTTGGCAGTCAAACAGGGGCCGGAGGCTGTTTCGATCAAGGCCATGACTGCCGGGTTTTCGGTTTCAGATACCCTCAAAAAACCTCAAGGGGCTTTTGTCACGTTGAAACGCGGCGAGGATTTGCGCGGTTGCATCGGCTACATCGAACCCATCAAACCCCTCTATGAGGCCGTGGTGGAAAATGCGGTCAACGCCGCCTTGCGGGATCACCGTTTTCGACCGGTCGAGGCAAAAGAACTTCCAGGCTTGAACCTGGAGGTGAGTGTCTTGAGTCCCTTGCAACCGATTGATTCTTATCAGGCGTTCAAGGTGGGTCATCATGGCGTGACTCTGACCAAATTGGGCCGACGCGCGGTGTTTTTGCCTCATGTGGCTGTGGAACAGGGGTGGAACAGAGACGAAACACTTACTCAATTATCCCTCAAAGCGGGTCTTCCCGGAGATGCCTGGAAGGAAAATGCCCGGTTTGAGATTTTTACAACTCAAAGTTATCATGCCCCGCTTTTCCCATAAAAGGAGCTTTTGATCATGTGGAACAATCTCAGTCTTGGTAAAAAGATTTTGACGGGTATTGGCATCGTGTTGCTCTTGTTGGTCGGGGTGTCGGGGTGGTCACTGAAGGGTATTTCCCAGATGGTGGATGATGGTTTTGAAGTGGTTTCCGGTAACAAGCTGCGGGGGGAGATTTTACAACGGGAGGTGGACCATCTGAACTGGGCCAATCGGGTGAGTACGTTCATCAACGATGAAAAAATTTCCGAGATCGGGGTTCAATTGGATCATACCCAATGTGCTTTTGGTAAATGGTTTTATGGCGATGGCAGGCAACAAGCTGAAGTATTGGTGCCGAACTTGAAGCCTGTGCTGGCCTCGGTGGAAGAACCGCACAAACAATTGCATGGTTCAGCGCAAAAAATCAATCAGGTGTTCAAGAGGGCGGATCCGCGTCTGCCTGAATTTCTTGCCCAGCGTGAAGTCGATCATCTGGTTTGGTCTGGCAAAGTCCAAGACAGTATTTTGTTGGGGCATAAAGATCTGGCCGTCCAGCTTGATCCCACCAAGTGCGGATTGGGAAAATTCATGTATGGGGATGAAGGCAAGAAGATGCGAGCCTCGGATGCGGATCTTTCACGTATGCTCGATGAGATCGAACCGGATCATCGCAAGCTGCACCTTGAAGGAGAGGCGATTAAAACAGCACTTCAGGCAGGCAATTTTGAGGAGGCTTCCAGGCACTATCAGGAACAGGTGGTTCCGGTTTTGGCCAAAGTACGGGCCATTCTGGCCAAGATGCAGGAACGGGCCAGGGTGAATCTGGCGGGCAAAAGCCAAGCCGAAAAGATTTTTTCCGAAGAGACCCAGGTTCATTTGGTGGCAGTGAAACAACATTTTCACGACATGAACGAGATTACACAGAAACACATTCTGTCGGAAAGTCAGATGGTGACCAATGCTGTTCAAGTACGTAGTGTGGTGATTGGGATTGCCCTGTTTGCCATTGTGTTCGGTTTGTTATTGACACTGCTGATCACCCGTTCCATCACCAAACCTTTGCTAATAAGCCTTGATTTTGCAGAAAAAGTTGCTACAGGGGATTTGAGCGCGTCGTGTGAATGTGATACGGGAAGAAAAGACGAAGCAGGACGTTTGTCATTGGCACTCAATGACATGGTGGCACGACTCAGGAGTGTGGTTGAAGAGGTGAATGGTGCTGCTGACAATGTGGCCACTGGCAGTCGTGAATTGTCTGACAATGCGCAAAATCTTTCGCAAGGAGCGACCGAACAGGCTGCTTCCATTGAGGAGACTTCATCAGCCATGGAGGAGATGGCCTCCAATATTCAGCAGAACACTGATAATGCCCAAACCACCGAGAAAATTGCCTCCCAGGCTGCACGGGATGCCTTGGAGGGAGGAAAATCGGTTGGGCAAGCGGTTGAGGCCATGAAGGAAATCGCCAAAAAGATTTCCATTATTGAGGAAATCGCACGTCAGACCAATTTGTTGGCCTTGAATGCCGCCATTGAGGCAGCGCGGGCAGGAGAACATGGCAAGGGGTTTGCCGTGGTGGCCGCCGAGGTGCGCAAGCTTGCCGAACGGAGTCAAACTGCGGCAGGAGAAATCGGTCATCTTTCGGCATCCAGTGTGGAGGTGGCAGAGAAGACCGGACAGATTATGAACAAGTTGGTTCCAGACATTCAGCGAACTGCGGAGTTGGTGCAGGAGATCGCTACTGCCAGTGTGGAGCAGAATCAGGGGGCAAGTCAGGTCAATATTGCCATTCAGCAGTTGGATCAGGTTATCCAGCGTAATGCCGGGGCCAGTGAAGAGATGGCAGCGACTGCGGATGAACTTTCGGGTCAGGCGTCTCGTTTGCAAGAGATCATGGAGTTTTTCAAACTTGGTCAGATGCAAAGGCAAGGCGATGGACGAATCAAGCCACGCACGCGAGTATTGGCGCATCAAGCCAAGGTTTCTTTGTCCACCAGGAATACTGCTGCAACAAAGGCGTTGCCATCTCCATCATCGGCTTCGGATGATGAGTTTGAAACGTTCTAAACCGCAACCATGTCGGGATGTGAAGTTTTTTACGATCAGGGGTCCAGGGGGATTATCCCCCCTTACAAGGGTAGGTTTTTTCATATCCCCTCGATTTTAGGCAGAATTGGCCATGGTTCCGGGATTCCGTGACTGAAAGGGAT
>JAMOBH010000307.1:0-6841 GCA_039908085.1 Magnetococcus sp. YQC-5 | reverse complement strand
CAAGAAGCCGAGCAATTAATAAATTCTGGTCCATAGGGAACCTTGAACCACGATTTGGATTTCTCTGTCAAGGCTTTGTTTGCAGATGACCTACCTGGGCAGTTACAAACAAACCAGATATCTCTGTTTGATTTTTTTTTGCATGTTCAATCAAGCCTGGACAGTTTGCCAAATTGATGGAGTCGTGGTTCTCGCCCCCAAGCTTTATGAAGGGTTTTTTGCCTCCGGCCCAGATGGGCTTTTTTTTTATCTTCCCTCCTCCCCCCCCCCGACAATGTGTTGCTTTTTAATATGGAAAGGCCCTTTTTTTTGTTTGGCAATGGGGCTTGATTCTTGTTGCATCAACGCAACAGATACCTTTTGCAACATATTGTGTCATTAGTTTATCATATTGATTTTTAACTATTTTTTGTGAAAAATTCATTTGGCTCGCATTCTGCTTTTATCAGTTATGGTAAGGCTGATGCAATCAGGATTCATGTCCAGAGTCAGGCCTTTGCTGTGAGTCCCTCACCCAACTCCTTTTTCCTCTCCTTGGAGGAGCGGGGTGAGGGCGACAACAAAGACGGACTTGGCGAATGTTGGATACTGTGGATTTGAAGCTAAAAAGGAATCAACAATGTCATATGATGAATCCAAAATATTAATTACTGGAGGTTTGGGATTTATTGGTTCCAATCTGGCGCGTCGTTTGGTGGGCGAAGGAGCCAAAGTGACGATTGTTGACAATATTGATGAATGTCATGGTGGAAATTATTTCAATATTCGAGATATCGATCCTGTTGTGTCCGTTCATATCGCAGATATACGCGACGCGAATATCATGGCGGATTTGATAAAAAACAATGATTATTTGTTTAATCTTGCTGGTCAGACAAGCCACCTTGGCTCCATGGAGAATCCAAGCAAGGATCTTGAGATCAATGTTTCTGCCCAACTTTCAATTCTTGAATTGTGTCGCCAATACAATCGTGACATCAAGATTGTATTCACAAGTACACGCCAGATATATGGCAAACCCAATTATCTCCCTGTTGATGAAGCTCATCCAATCAATCCAACCGATATCAACAGTGTTCATAAGGCTGCAAGCGAATGTTATCACATTCTTTATAATAATAATTATGGAATTCGAGCGACTGTATTGAGGTTGACCAATACTTATGGACAAGGCATGCGGATTCAGGATGATCGGCAATGTTTTATTGGAATGTGGGTACGTTTGTTGATGGAGGGCAGGGCACTACAGATTTATGATGATGGTACGCAACTGCGAGATTTCAATTTTGTGGATGATTGTGTAGATGCCCTTTATCTTGCCGGAGCGAACGATGATGCCAATGGCAAGATTTATAATCTTGGCAGTCATGAAAAAATAAGTATCAAGGATTTGGCGGATATGATGATTAAAATCAATGGTCGTGGTGCTTGTGAATGGGTATCTTATCCTGAAAAGCGGAAAAAGATTGACATTGGTGATTATTATGGCAATATTTCATTGATCATGAATGATTTAAACTGGTTTCCAAAAGTGGGATTGCAGGAGGGATTGACGCAAACATTGGATTATTATTGTAAATATTATATGAATTATTTGGCCAGCAGTGATGATCCAAAATCCTTTCAGTGGAAATGATGCGCAAATCAAGGGTTTATGACATGATTATGATGAATAATTTTAAAAACGAACCAATAGAATTACGCAAAGCCATGTTGAATGCGGTAGGTCGGATATTGGATTCAGGCTGGTATGTATTGGGGCCAGCGGTCAAAAAATTTGAACAACGTTGGGCACAGGAATGTGGGGTTCAATATGGTGTTGGAGTGGGCAATGGTATGGATGCCATTGAAATTGCCTTGCGGACTTTGGAGATTGGTCCTGGTGATGAGGTGATTACCACATCCATGACAGCTTTTGCAACTGTTTTGGCCATACACAGGGCTGGAGCCATTCCAGTATTGGCAGACATTGACCCGGATACGGCTCTGCTTTCATTGGAAAGTGCGCAAAGATGTCTCACGCCACAAACCAAGGGCGTGGTCCTGGTGCATCTGTATGGCCAGATTGCCGATATGTATGCCTGGGTGGATTGGTGTACAAAAGTTGGAATTGCGTTGATTGAAGATTGCGCCCAGGCTCATTTGGCCACATGGCAAGGTCAGCCAGCCGGTTCTTTTGGTCAAATCAGCGCATTCAGTTTTTATCCGACCAAGAACCTGGGTGCCATCGGTGATGCAGGGATGCTGATCACACGGGACGAGTCGTTGGCCAACAAGGCGTATTGTTTACGCAATTACGGACAAAGTAGTCGCGGGTGTCATACTGAGCTGGGACTCAACAGCCGGATGGATGAACTGCAAGCTGAACTCCTCATGATACGTATGTCATGGCTGGAAGAATTCATTTACGCCAGACGTGCCATTGCCCAAACTTATCAAGACCGAATGCATCACCCCTTGGTCAAGATGATGCGGATGCCTGACGAATTATCATTCCATGTTTATCACCTGTTCGTGGTGACATGCGAAGATCGGGATGCATTGCAAGCCCATTTGTTGAAATGTGGGGTACAGACATTGATTCATTATCCAATCCCGATTCATTTGCAAAAACCTTGTAGTGATTTAAGATGTGACCCTCAGGGTTTGATGAATACAGAACGTCATGCAAAAACATGTTTATCATTGCCGTGTCATCCGCAGATGAAATTTAATGAAATAATGTCGGTTATTACATCCGTAAATTCTTTTTGATTGGAATTTTGGAGCAAGAACATGATCCAATGTCACTATTTGAACAAAATTCAAGTGTGTCACACGGCTTGGATTGGTTTGACCAGTCAGGAACCAGAGTGGTGGAAAAAAGCCCTGGAATATCATCAAAAAGGGGAGTTGAAGAAGGCGGAAAAATGCTATCGCAAGGTTGAACCGTTCATGCCCATGTATATTCCATCTTTAAGTAATTTAGGTTTAATATACAATGCTTTGAGAATGCACAAAGAGGCAGAGAAATGCTGTTTGAAGGCGTTGTCCCTCAATCCGGATTTTCTTGGCGCATCGATCAATTTGGGGAATGCGTTGTTTGGTCTTGGTCGTTTGGAAGAGGCTGAAGAGAGATGTCGTTATGTTTTGTCATGTATGCCTGATTCCATTGAAGCCCTTGGCACGCTTGGCAATGTGTTGAGTGCCATGGGTCGTATAGACGAAGCTGAAAGGTATTACCGTCATGCTGTGCTGCTCAAACCAGATGCCCTTGATATCCAACTTAATTTTGGCAATGTATTGATTAATACTGGACGTTTTTCAGAAGCTGAAATTGTGTTAAAAAAAATTATAGCATTTCAGAATAATCATGTGGCGGCACTCAATAATCTTGGATATACACTTGCCACGCTTGGAAAATTGGTTGAAGCCAAAGTGGTTTTTTTGCAAGCCATATCCTTCCGACCGGATGATGTGAATGTGAGGGTTAATTTTGGATCGTTGTTGAATACGCTGGGCCATTACGAAGATGCGGAGGCCTGTTATCGCAAAGGATTGGAGTTTCACCCGGAGAGTCTGGAACTTTTGAGCAATCTGGTTTTTTTGCAGCATTATCGGGGAGAGCATGCAATAGAAAAGGGGATTGAGGATGCCAAAAAGTATGGCGCATTGGTTGCCAGCCAAGCCAGACCTTTCACGCACCATCCCAATCCAGAAAACCAGAATAAACGCCTGCGAATTGGTTTGGTTTCCGGTGATTTGATGAGTCATCCGGTGGGATATTTTCTGGAAGGCATCGTTTCACAATTAAGACTTCATAATATCGAACTGTTTGTTTATTCGACCTATTTTCGCGAAGACGCGCTTTCTTTACGGATGAAACAGGCCGTATCCCATTGGAGCATGGTGATGGGTGTGCCCGACGCGCAACTTGCAGAGCAGATTCGAGCAGATGGTGTGGATATTTTGATGGATCTTTCAGGACATACGGACCGGAACCGATTGGCACTGTTTGCCTGGAAACCTGCTCCAGTACAAGTCACCTGGCTGGGATACTTCGCCACTACAGGATTGACGGCCATGGATTATATTCTTGGTGATCCTGTAAATTTGCCTGCGCACGAATCAAATCATTTTGTTGAATCTCCTTGGCCCTTGCCGGAATGTTATCTTTGTTGTACTCCGCCAGACCTGCCCATTCAGGTGAATCCGTTACCGGCCATTGAAAACGGTTATGTCACATTTGGAAGTTTCAACAATCCAAATAAAATGACTACGGATGTTATTGCCTGCTGGGCTGAAATTTTGGACAAAATTCCCAGGAGTCGTCTGTTTTTGAAATATAAAAGTCTTGCTGATCCACATAGGGTACACATGATCCTTGAGAAGTTTGGGCGTCATGATATCACTCCAGATCGCTTGATTTTGGAAGGTCCAACGTCACGCGATCTTTATTTTACATCCTATCATCAGGTGGATATCGGATTGGACCCATTTCCCTATCCTGGGGTCACCACAAGTGTTGATGGATTATGGATGGGGGTGCCGTTTATCACCAAAAAGGGCAATCATTATTTGGCCCATCAGGGAGAAAGTATTCTCACCAATGCTGGTTTGCCTGACTGGATTGCTTCGGATACCAAGGAGTATATAGCAACTGCTGTTTCATTTGCCAATGATTTACCAAAACTTGCCCGTTTGCGTCAGCGTTTACGCCATCAAGTCTTGCAATCCCCTCTGTTCGATACAAAAAGATTTGCAAAACATCTGGTGTATGCATGGCAAGAGATGTGGCAGATTTGGTGTACAAGTAAAGTCAATTAGGCGTGGGGCATTAAAAAAATATATAATTAACTTTGTTGTAATGATTTATATTTTTTGCATACCGTTTAGCATAACCTGGATTTTCAGGCAAACCGGGACAAATCAATGATGATAAAGGTGTAAGGTGACAGGGAGTTCAATGCAAATGGCGAATATTTTTTATGTATCTTCTTTTGGAGGATCTGGCACTCTTTGGTTGGCTCGCGCTCTGGATCTGCATGAAAAAATAATTTGTTTTCATGGATCCAGGCGTGTGCCTCAGCTTTCGGCGCGCCATTTTCCTGATATTGATGTCGCGGGCAGTGTGGAATACTCAGCAGATGAGTTTGCCCAACACTTGTCTGCCATCACGACCCAAAATGCTGAGGCGTTTGGAGATCAAGAGATGTTTGCAGGTGCAGTTCATGGCTTTCATGGACTACAAATGGAAAAACCCATGTCAGACCGCGATGGTGGTTTTGCGATTTCCATTCGGCACCCCATACTGCGCATCGCTTCCCTGTTTCAGCACCAATACCAAGAGATGAAAATAAATGATAAAATTAATCAACAAAAATGTCAATGGTTGATAGATGGATTTGTTGCCAAGTATGAATATTTGGTAAAACTGTTTTGCTGTGTCATGGAACCGGAACCAGATGACATTTTGTTCATGTGGCTGGCATCAGTTACTTTGGGATATGACTGGATCACATCCAATGTGCCGGAAGTGCCAGTTTTTCGGATGGAGGATTATACAAGCAACCAAGACACGTTTGCTTCGATGTTTCAAATCTTGACCAAAAACAAGTTGGAATGTTCTGCAGATTATCTTGAAAGGGTATTCATGCAAGGAAAAATCAATACACACCGCAAATCGACACACATTCGAACGGGCCAAGAAGAATATGATAATTGGCCAGATCGTTTCAAAATGATCATAGGTGGATTGTTGCATTCGATGCCAGATCTGATTGAAATGTATGACAAGCTTGGATATTCAATGGATTATGCCTTTGCTTGCGATCCATTCAAATCGATACGTAGCCAAACAAATGTAACTAATACAATTCGATTTGCATCCAATTTATCCTTCACTCGTTGATCAGCACTTTGTGTGAATATAATATTCAAGGCACCTTGACGATGCGGAAACCAATATAATTTTTCTGATTCTCAGGAAAGAAAAAGTAACGTTCTGCTGAACGTAAGTTTTCGACAGGAGAGGTGATGCTGCCGCCTCGAAGAACTTTGGACCATCCATCTTGTATTCCTAAAGGATTATAATCTGCATAATACCAGTCCGACACCCACTCCCAAACATTGCCAAGCATGTCGTAAAGCCCCCAAGGATTAGGTGATTTAGTGGCCACGGGATGCGTTATCTTGCCGGAGTTGCTCTCATACCAGGCATAATTACTGGCCGAATCCGCACCAAAAGAGTACATCGTGATTGTCCCGGCCCGTGCCGCATATTCCCATTCCGCCTCTGTCGGCAAACGGTAGACACCTTCACCCATGGCATTCAGGGTGATTAAAAAGGTTTGTATATCATTCCAGGAAATCATTTCCACAGGACAAGTATTCCCACAACTACTGAAAAAAGAGGGATTGGTTCCCATCACCGCCTTCCATTGGCCTTGGGTCACTTCCGTTGTTCCCATATAAAATGCTTTGCTGATCGTAACCTTATGCGGTTTTTCATCCAGTTTATCCCGGCCCGTTTCAGTCGCTGGACTGCCCATCGTAAAAGTGCCAGGTTCTAGCAGTTTGAACTGCATGCCGAGGTTGTTGGTATAATCTATTGACAAGATGGTTGTTGTCGATGCGATGCTGGTTGTTGAAGCGATTGTGGTTGAGGAATTAATTGAGGTCGTAGTGGTCGGAATTTGTGTCGTGGTGGTCGCAACCGATGTCGATGTGTTCGGAATGGTTGTGGTTTTGATCGGATCGGTCGTGGAGGTGGTCACAACCGAGGTCGATGTGTTCGGAATGGACGTGGTTTTTGGATCGGTCGTGGAGGTGGTCACAACCGAGGTCGATGTGTTCGGAATGG
>JAMOBH010000023.1:0-30183 GCA_039908085.1 Magnetococcus sp. YQC-5 | reverse complement strand
AAAAAAAGGGTGGGGGGTTTGGGGGGCGGTTCACCGCCCCCCAAGGTTTTGATTTTTTGACCCCAAACAGGATGCCTGCAAACAATAAAATCGACCATAAAGCCACTCCGCCCCAAAGCAGAGTCCATTCCAATGGGCCGAATCCCCGTGTGTATTGATAGATTTTGCCTTCAATGCGTTGCCAAGGGGTGAGTCGGGCTTTTTCGCCATAAGTGGTATAAAAATGGTTCTGGATTTCAGCTTTTGTTTTGCCGCTTGCAATCATTTTGCCGATTTCCTCTTTCCATTCCAAGCCACAACTCATATTGCAGTCTTCCAGGATCAAGGGACAGCTACAGGGGCAGGCCACGTCACGGGCGATTTCATTGACTGTCAGGGTGGGTTCTCCATGGGCCGGCAAGGCCAACAGGACCAACAGAATCACCAGAGTCGAAGCCTGTTTTTTCTTCCAGATCAGCCAGCTTATGATGCCGACAAGGACCACCAGACCGGAACCAAACAGGAGATAAAGATATAAAGAAATTTTCTTTTGGTCGTCATAGGGTGAACTGAAAACTTTTTGACCTGTCATGCGGGAATATTTGATGTCTACCGATGGCCTGGGATCGCTTTTCAGATATCGAATATCAAATGGGTGTTGTTTTCCCGGAGCCAGATCGTTCAATACATGGAGATGATGCTTGAACTGATTGCGTTCTGACACTTCTCCTTCTGGTGGTGTCATGACAAACTCGCGGGAACGCAAAGGTTCCTGAATGTCCACTTCAAGACGTTTGATCCGATGGTTGGTGTGGAGCAGAAATTTCAGATGGCGTTGTTCCTGGGTGGTATCTGTGGGAGTCAGATGAAAACTCAGATAAAAATTGGGATAGGGCAGCCAGAGTTCCACTTCGTCCACGGTGTCATGGGGGGTGACTTTGTATAACTGGCAAAAGTGTTGCCCTCCTGGGGAGAGACTGCACGCATCGCTGATGATGACTCCTTTGGGCAAAATAAATCTCGTTTTGGCTGGGAATGCCGATTGGTCTTCAAATCGTCCGTCATAAACCACCAGGGCACCGGGATCGTCGTATTCCGGCCAGATGGCCACCCGCCATCGTCCGATCTCAAGAGAGTCGGCAGTGGCGGTTCCGATGCAGAGCAGCATCAAAACAGATAAGATAAGGGATGTGAAGTTTCTTACGATCAGGGGTCCAGGGGGATTATCCCCCTGGTGGGGTCCAGGGGCGAAGCCCTTGGTGGGGTCCAGGGGCGAAGCCCTTGGTGGGGTTTGGGGCGAAGCCCCAAAAGGAACCATTCCGCCAAGTGGGGTCCAGGGGCCACGCCCCTGGTGGGGTTTGGGGCGAGAGCCACTAAAAATAAATTTCATTATTTTTTTGTCTCGTTCGTCAGGGTTTTTCTTGATAAAGATTATGTATTTTGGCAAATGTCCGAATTCTTTTATAATCTTCAAAGATCATGTCACTATTATTATATTCTGGAAAAATGGCCAGCATGCGTCCCAGGGGATCCATGAGAAAAAACGCACTGGTATGGCTGACCATTTTCTCTTCTTCTGTGAGTTCCTGTGTAGGTTTGGCCGGTGGTTTGTCCGCATCCTTGAATTGGCTCCCTTTGAAATAGAGTGCCCCAAGCTGATTGGCAAATGCCTTGATCTCTTTCGGTTCTCCGGTAACCCCAAGAAAGTCGGGGTTGAAATAACCGACATATTGCCGCAAATGTTCCGGCGTATCCCGCTCCGGGTCCACGGTGACGAAAATCAAACGGGTGTCCATCAGGGCATCAGGAGCGTGCTTCTTCAGGCGTTCGAACAATTCTGCCAGAATGGCCATGGCTGTGGGGCAGACATCCGGGCAATGGGTGTAGCCGAAGAAAATAAAACTCCATTTTCCTTTCAGTTGCTCCAAGTCAAAAACCTTGCGGTTGTGATCCAGCAGATGGAACGCCTGGATCGGTTTGGGCATGGGCAGAATGACATCCGAGAGTTCCTGGGAAAATTGGGGGCCTTCTGGTTGGTGTGTGCTGACGATGTCATACACAATCGCCCCTGTGGCCATCAGCAGGCCCAGCAGTACGGCATACATGCGGGTGGGTTGGGTGGCGGTCATGGGATTATTGGGTCTCTCTCCAGAGGGTGTCATGGGCCATCAAGGCAGCCACAAGGTCTTCTTCTATGACAAAAATTATTGATGAATCGCCCCGTTTGGCATAATATCCCCGTCGGTTGCGGTCCTTGTTTCCGATTTGCAGCACATGCGGGGCTTTCGCATCCTTGAGCAGAATGGAGACCGTGACCTGGACCTCATCCATGGCATGGGTCAGTTCGTCGGCATTGGGTTCCGGAAAGGCCTTGATTTCGGAATTCTTGATCGAATAGACCGTTTCCAACACCTTGGCCATGTTGGCGCGCATGGGCACGGGTTCCACCATGTCCCAACGGTCCTGCTCATGCCGGATGATCACCTTGGCCATCCCTTGGCGTGTCAGTTCCAACCTCACCATTTGCAACGGATCGAATTCAAGGATGGACTTGTCCCGCAGGGCATAAACGGTTTGATTGGCTTCCTGTTTCAGGTCGGAATGGACCCGCAACACCCTGCGTTCACCCTGAAAACGGGCATAGGCCACATTGTGAGTCGGTCCCAGATTGCCGAAGTGAATCACGACCGCTGGGTGCCCACGGGGCACGAATCCCATCTCTTGTTCCGGTGCGTCCAGACCCAGTTCTTGCAGTTTATCCGGGGGCGGATCCTCGAACAGAACCGCATCCTTGCGGGCTTCCAGGAGATTTTTCAACAATTTGCCAATGGCTTTGGCATCCCCTTTGGTCACAATGGGTTCGGTGATTTTCCACTCCTTGCCATCCCGCGTCACCTGGATCCGTGTCCTGGTTTTGAGATTGGCACTCCAGAACTCTGTGATGTCATCAGCCGTCAGGGTGAAGAGCGATAATTGTTTCTGTTCGATCTTTTTGTTGGTTTCAGCGCGTTCATCCAGGAGATGAAACAGCCCACCCAGAAAAACCAGGGCAATGACCCAGAAAATGGTTTTGCGGGTGAAGTTCATGCCCGTTGCCTCCTCCGCAAGACCACGCCCACGCCGATGATCAGAAACAAAGAGGGCGCGATGATCACAGCAAGCCAGAAGCTCAATTTGCCCTGGGCATCCGTCATGGTCAGAGGATTGAGGGATGGGTCTTTCTGGCGGATTGAAATCATGGATTCGTCACGAGAGAGCCAGTTGACGATATTCAAAAACAGATCCCGATTGCCAGCCAATTGAATGTGGGTGTTGCCTGCAAAATTGGAATCACCAATGACCAGAATTCGACCAAATTGGGCTGTTTTGGGGTCATTGGATGTTTTGTTCGTCGGGTCCGAAGGTTGGTCGTTGGAGACGGTCGCAACCGCCATGACGCCCACAGGCCCGCGTCGATCCAGTTTTTCGTCGAATTCGACGTTGTCATCCTTGATTTGACCTTTGCTTCTGGCCCAACTGCTGGAGGAGGTCCGGGCCAATACGTACCGACCCTTGGCCGGATCCTTGTCGATTTCGATGGAGCGGGCAATGGGAAAAAAGGTGTAGATGTTGGTCAGATCCCGTGTCAGGGGGTGTTCCGCATCATAGTCCATGACCACAGGTGTCAAATAATTGGTCCCCATGATGCGAATGAGCTTGTCAATGATGATGTCATTGTTGATCTTGAAGCCATGGCCTTCCAGATAGCGGATGGTTTCAGGCAATGGGGCCGGGTCCAGCATGAACAACACCCCTCCACCTGATTGGACAAAGGCCTCGATTTTGGCCAGTTCATTGGGAGCCAAGTCGTTGTGTGGTCCGCTGATGACCAGCAACGAAGCATCGGGCGGAAGGGTTGTTTCTCCGACCAAAAGCAGTTCCTTGACTTGATAATGTTCATTCTCCATGAATTTTTTGGCAGCCTGATAGCCGTATTCACTGGCATCGGTGAGGTTGTTTTCTCCGTGGCCACCGATGAAATAGACGGTTTTGGTCTGGTTACGGAGTATTTTCATCAAGCCGTTGGTAATTTTATTCTCCGATTCATAGGAGATGGTTTCCTGTTTGTCTCCGCTGCGCAACAGCGTGGTGCGATAGGAGGTGATGCCATATTTGGCTGCTTCGGCTGGTTTTTTGTCGGGATCGACGAACCAGAATTTGAAGTGTGTTGAGTGATAACTGTATTCTTGCAACAGGTCATACATGGCCTGCCTGGTCCGTTCGTCGCTGCGGTAAAAGGCGATGGCTTCCAGATCCCGGTCCAGGGATTTTAATAATTTTATGGTTTGCAAGGAGAGGGAGTAGCGTTTGTCAGCGGTCAGATCCACCCGGAGCTTGTATTTGACCGACATGACGCTGATCATGACCAGGATCAGGACAAAGATGCCGATCATGATCATCATGTTGGCCCCATATTGGGTGGACCTGAGGCGCAGAAAATCGCGCAGGTTGGGAAAATGGAGGTACAACAGCAGCAGCAGCACGAGCAGACCGAGCCAGATCAGGCTGATGGCCAGATTGCTCATTTCGCCGGTGATGGAATAGGTGATGCCGCCAGCCGCCATGACCAGCAAGGCGAGCATGGCCGCACGAAAAGAAGTCAACAGGGTACTCATCAACGCCACCTCTTGGATTCCAGGCTGCGTAACGTCAGGAAGAGAAACAGCAGCGTGAAGTTGAAATAATAAATAATATCGGTACTGTCGATGACTCCTTTGGCCAAGCTTTCCAGGTGTTCGGTAATGGCCAGATAGGCAATGACCCGACCCAATCCAGGGGAGAGGAAGACGGCGGAATAGCTCATCAGCCAGAAGCAGAACAGAATGGCGAAGGAGACGGAGGCGGCCACGATCTGATTTTCGGTGAGGGAGGAGGTGAAGAGTCCCAGGGAGATGAAGGCTGATCCCAGCAGGAGCAATCCCAGGTAGCCGGTAAAGATGGGGACGGGTTCTGGATTGCCCAGTGTGAGCAACAGGATTGGAAACGTGATTGTCCCGGCGAGCATGGCCATGAAGACGGTGAAGCAGGCCAGGAATTTGCCTGTCACCACTTCGATATCCCGCAAGGGATAGGTCAGCAGCAATTCCATGGCTCCGGATTTGCGTTCTTCGGCCAGGAGTCGCATGGTCAGCAGGGGGGTCATCAAGAGCATGACGATGCTGATGCTGCCAAACAGAGGCCGGATGACGGTTTCGTTGATGTTCAGGAGGTTGTACTGTTTGGCCATCATGGGATTGGCCTGGGCCTGAAAGCTGATCATCGAAAATGTCGAGAGCAGATTGTAGAAAAAATAGCCGGTGATGACGAGAAACATGGCGATGACGGCATAGGCGATGAAGGAGTTGAAATAGGCGTTCAACTCTTTGCGAAAGATCAATCCGACGTTTCTGGGGTTCATACTTCATCCTCGCGAGTGACCAGTTTGATAAAGACCTCTTCCAGACTCATTTCCAGTGAGCGGAGTTCCATCAAGTCCCAGTTGTGGCCGATGATGACCGGGGGCAGGGTACGACGGGCATCGGTTCCGGTATCGAGTTCCACGGTAAAGCCGTGGGCATCGGGAAAGGTGGGGTCTGGTTCTCCGGGTTGGACGTTTTTGACCCCATGGACAGCGGCGAGTGCTTGTTGGACTTCCTGGGGGGGGCCGACCACCCAGATGCCCATGCGGTTGGAGGTACGCAAGCGACTGGTGAGATTGGCCGGGGTATCCACGGCCACGAGGGATCCCTGATTGACGATGACCACGCGCCCACAGATCATGCTGACTTCGGGCAGGATATGGGTACTGAGGATGACGGTGCGTTCTCCGGCCAGATCGCGGATCAGTTGTCGGATGCCTCGGATTTGGCGTGGATCCAGACCCACGGTGGGTTCGTCGAGGATGAGGACTTCCGGGTCATTGACCAGGGCCTGGGCCAAGCCGACCCGTTGGCGGTAGCCTTTGGAGATTTCGCTGATCAGTCGTTCGGCCACGTCGGCGATGCCGCAGTCGCTCATGACCCGGTTGACGCCTTGTTTGACGGCGCGGTGATCCATGCCTTTGACGCCGGCCACAAAGGAGAGATAGCCACGCACGGACATTTCCCGGTAGAGGGGGACGGATTCCGGGAGATAGCCGATGCGTTTGCGGACTTCCAGGGAATTTTCGAAGCAATCGTGACCGGCCACGATGGCCTTGCCTGAGGTTGGTGGAAAAAAACAGGTCAGGATGCGCATGGTAGTGGTTTTGCCTGCTCCATTGGGGCCGAGAAAGCCGAGGATCTCTCCTTTGCTGGCAGAAAAGGTGAGTCCATTGACGGCCTTTCGTGGTCCGAATGATTTGCACAAGTTTTCGACTTCGATCATTTTCAAGACCTTAAAGTTGATTCCCGTGTAATGGGAGGGGACCAATGATTGGGGGCCAGGGGGAATCATTCCCCCTGGTGGGGTCCAGGGGCGAAGCCTCTGGTGGGGTCCAGGGGCGAAGCCCTTGGTGGGGTCCAGGGGCAAAGCCCCTGGTGGGGTCCAGGGGCGAAGCCCCTGGTGGGGTTTGGGGCGAAGCCCCAACCATCCAATGCACCATGACTGCACCTCTTCACCGAGTCTTTGCATGAGTATAGGAGCTGCTCGCACATAGCGCAAACCATCAATGGCCTCCTGCGAGTGGGGGTTCTGAGTTGGTATTCACTTTTGGCACGCCACCTGTATTATAATTCTTGTAAGAACCGGGAGCGGCTTTGGCCCTGAGTGCGTTTTCGATGGGGCGTTGGTCTGGTGGCGTTTCCAACAAAGGCAGGAGAGCCGGGTTGATGGCCAGTAATTTTTTGAGATCATCCTTGCGCCAATCCGCCTCCCAGTTGCCCACCAGTCCGTTCCAGACCTGGATGATGGCCATCAGTTCCGCAGTCGTGAATGGTGCGATGTTGGCTCCTTGGGTATTGGCGACATCAATATATTTTTTCATGAAATTGGAGACAATAATGAACGGAGGTCCGCATCGAGCGCAATACTTGATGATTTTTTCCACCTCATGGCACCCGCCGCAACGGCTGTAAGCCAGTTTGGTGGCCTCTTCTGGGGTATAATTCAGGTAGCCGTTGGCCTTGACCCATCCAGAGACCTTGGCACCAATCGGATTGGGAACGAACCAGAGCATGCCGCAGATCACCAGAAGGAGCAAAAACGTGGCGATGGTGAATAACAGCTTGTTGCCTGTTCGGTTGGACCGATGTTGCAAAGCTTCCATCATCATGTCCTGTTCAGTATCGGGTTGCAACACAAAATGCGAGCTGTCAAGCTCAGTGAAAAAACGCCAGTCCTTTGCCATTGGGGTTCATATGAGAGGATTATGGACGGCAGGTGTTCTCTGGGCAAGAGGCAACACGTCGGATGATTGTACTGTTGGGGTGGTTGCGTTTTCAAGTTGACCTCAATCCATATTGGCCATAAAATAAGGATGTAATATCATTTTTCCTGGAGGTGTGAACATGCGTGCCATTGCCAAAATTACGGCCAAGGGTCAAACCACGATCCCTCAGGATGTGCGTGCCGCTTGCGCATGTTGCGGCTGGAGACCTGATCGCCGGGAGGTCGGTGTTGACGGGACTGCAATGGTGCGTCGCGTACAACACGTGGATATCGAATACCTGCGGGCCGTGGAAGGAACTCTTTCCGAATGGATCGGTCCTGCCGACGAGGAGGCGTACCGTGATCTTTCGAACGATTCGCTGTAGTGCGTGTGCTGTTCCCCTTCACCATGCATCCTACCAGACTCTTTGCGGGAAAAACCAGTGCAGAGTCATCCATTCCTCATTATCGAGCAACGGCACGATATTGTGGTCTTTGAAAGCCTCCGGTGGAATGCCCATGCGGGTTCCTAAGGCAACGTTATGACAAGCATTGCAACCCAACGTGGGGGAACGCCAAGTTCCGGCGTACATCAGACCAAACAAGCCGACAGAGAGTGCAATCACGACCGAGGCTGCCGCGAGTTTGGCTGTTGGTGTGACTGGACCGGGGGGTTGTGTTCTGCTTTTGACATAAAAGGGCAACACTGTCAGTACCAAAAACACCACCACCGGCAAATAGAAGCCCAACAATGGGGCCATCACCCCTTTGAAGTGCATGAACGGCAACCAGAACACCAACAAAAACCATTCCACTGTGGGAATATCGGTGCCAGCCAAAGGATCCGGGAGGATCTCCGGGTCTTGGGTGGGCATGGGCAGATCAATTGACAAAACGATGGTTGCGATGAAAAACGGGAGGGTGAGCAGCCCATGTTGCCACAAATAACGGAAAATGCCGCCCCGTTTTTTGCGTGTCTTGTTCAGGACGTGATAGTCCATACCGATGAGCAGGATGATCGGCAAAATAATGATATGAAGCACAAACGCCCGATTCATCGTAAAGGCGTCGATTAGAAATGCTTTTACTTGTGCGCCGATCCAAGGCAGATGTCCCAGCAGGTTGGGGGTCATCTCCATGAACCAATAGGCCCGCCATTCCCATGGAAGGATGACGCCAGTGGCCAGAAATCCCAACAGTAACAGGATCATCAGCGAACCGGTGAGCCAGAGGATTTTTCCGTCTGGATTGAGATAATCCTGGCGCAGCAGACTGCGCAAGGAGTGGATGATGATGCTGATCATCAGAAACAGGGCCAGCCAGCGATGACTGTCACGGATGATGGCCCCAACGGGCATATGATTATAAAGAAATCGAACGCTGTCGTAAGCTTCTTTCAAATGGGGTTGGTAATAGAGTGTCAGAAAGACGCCTGTGCCAATCTGGGCCAACAGGAGAACAAAGGCAGCACCACCAAAAAAATGTCGCCAGTGATATTTTTCGAAATTCATTTTATTGTCAATCCCTTGATTGTGATGATCCATTGCTTGGGCAAAAAGTGCAATTGATTGCAGTTTGTGGTTGTTTATAGGCCTTCCACTTAAGCCGGGATCCTCTGGATCCTGATGGTTTGTCCCGGTTGATTCAGGGTACGATTGGGACAAAATGCGGCGTATTCTTCTCCAATGCCACCCGGTACAAAAAGGGTTGCTTGATCGGCTCTCCTTGCGGGGTAAATCCAGACCGACCGGTCATGCCGTCAAAGGCCTCCCCAGACAACAAGACCTTGCGCACCAACGAAGGTTGCAAGGCACCTGCCTTCTGGATGGCCATGGCCAACAATGAACAGGCGTCATGGGCCAAAGCAGCAAACCGTTCCGGTGTCACCCCCTTTTTTTCTGGCGGATGGGAGGAATAAAGCACGGTCCCCTCAACAGCCGTCCCACCGGCCTGCAAAAATGACGGCACAAAAAAATCTTCGCTCCCGATAATCGGATGCTGCATGCCAACTTCTCGCATGGCCTTGGCCATTTCGGCTCCCTCCTCGACTCCGCCAGTAAAGATGACGGCTTGAAATTCTTTGGATTGCTCATGTAGATTTTTGATGATTTTTGGCCAATCGGGTTGGCCAGAAAAGGCATCATACAGATCCGCTTCCAATGTGATCGCACTGTCAGCCAGTTTGCCGACCGATTGTTTGAATTGAGAACTGAGCGTCAACGAGAAATCCTGGCTCGAAGAGGTCACCAAGGCAAAACGCTTCAGCATCATGACGTTTGTTACATGCCGCAGCAAACCATCAATGGCCGTCTCTTCCGGCAACGCGAAACGGAAAATATAGGGGCCACTGCGTCCGATGTTCCGACGTGTCCCAACTGCCATGAAAATTGTTTTGGATTCGTTGATCAGATGGACCGGTGCAAACGTAGACCAGCCTGTGGGCGCGGCAATAATGGCAATGACACGCTGTTTGAGCAACTCCCGAATCGCCCGTTCCGCAGTGGTATGGGAACCACCGTCATCAACGTGCATAACCGCCAGTGGCTGGCCAAAAATGCCCCCCTGCGCATTCACCTCCCGGACCGCCTGTTCGACTCCTGCCAGCGTTTGCAGGCCATAGGATGCCTCTTCCCCGGTCTGGGGACCAACCACACCCACCAGCAGTGCCCGATCCGGTTCTTGTACAGGAGGTGCAACATGAGGAGGAATCTGGTCTGGTGCAGCCATCCAGTCCGGTCGTTGGTTTGGTTTCAGGGATGCGGTTGCCTTTTGTTGCGGTTCATGGCTCTTCTGCTGTTCAGATCGATCCGAACAACCAACCATTCCGAACAGCAGCACCATAACTGAAAGAAAAGCTCTTCCCCTTGCTGGGAAGATGTTTGGACATGAGAGCATTGACAAGGCCAGAATGGCCTCCCACTTAATGAGTTGGAAAAGTCACTGTACTGATTTTTGCTCGTTATCAGAATGGCCTTTGGGCAATAAAGTCAAAAGCAAAACCCTGGGGGATGAATCCCCCAGACCCCCTCTTTTTTTTTAATAATTTTAAAAAAATAAAAAAACCTTGGGGGGCGGTTCACCGCCCCCCAAGGTTTTGCATCATTTGGCGGCAGACTTGGCCAACTCAGCAGCTGTTTTACGTGATCCACCTTGAACAAATCCAGCCCCTTTGATGGCACCACCACGACCTGAAATGCTGGCTTCAATCATCTCCTGGACCTCTTTGTATTTTGGATGTTCAGCAGCGTTCAAAGCCGTGACATCATCTTTGATCGGCTTGAAGGAACTCTTTGGATTGAGATAATCTTCAAGGCTTGTGATGGGTTTGACATCTGCCATGGCCCGCAGCCAGGCAACGAGATTCCAGATGTCCTGATCTTGCAGTTCATTACCCCAAGGAGGCATGACCGCCGACAGATTGACCGCTTCGCCGCCACCCTTGATCACCTGGAAGAGTTGCAGATTGGACTTGTTGTTCATGTAGCTTCCATCGGTCAGGATTCTGGGCTTGGGACTCAGCTCCGCAGCATTGGGTCCGTCACCGTGCAACAACCACCCGTGACAGCCAACACAATAGACATAATACCACTGTTTGCCTTCGTTGGGATCCGCGCCAGCCACCAGGGACTCTTTGAGGGTGGGAGACCAGTTATTGGTCCATTGATTATAGAGCGCGTCTCCTTGTTGCTTGGGAGCCTTCACCCGATCCCACAATTCCGTCTTGCCCGTGTCACCGCTATAACCACTGGCGGTTTTGAAGGTCGCTTTGTCCACCTTTTCGTGCTTGCCAACACCCGTCAGATAGTCGAACGGTGCAATGCCATAGGTGCTGCCGGATTGGCCGGCCATCATGTCATTGCCTTCTTTTTCATACGCGATCTGGGCTTTTTTCAGTTCCTCATCGGTCTTGACCGGACAGACCACTCGTGTGCCATCCATCAGCGAACACCGTTTTTCCGCTGCGGCATCAGCCCCCGCAGTTGCGACTTTGGCACCAGCAGCCGTAAAGGCAACAGACAGGCCCAGCACGCCAAACATAAACATTTTTGCCTTGTATTTCATTTTGAGACCCCCATGCGTATAAGAAAACCGAGTGAACTCACCTGTTTAATAATTGCGAAACGGATTCGCCATTCCCCTTCACCAGACTGTTTTTGGCAATATCCGTATACCAGATATTACCTTTTGCGTCAACTTCAACACCAAAAGGACGACTATTATTCGACATGCTGTCAAAAGCTGTAAACACCTTTTTGACAGTATCAAACATTCCCATTTTTCCGGTTCTCCCCAAAGAGTAATAAAGGAGACGACCCGTCTTGTCTGCTGCCAGACCCTCAATCACACCACCAGAAGGCAACTTAAATGTTTCAAAGGTATGGCTGGTGACATCGAAAGAGAGCAATTCCTGATGACTGCGCGCTGCCAACCATAATATACCCTGATTGTCTCTCACCAAGTCTCTGGGTACGGAAAATGCGGTTGGCAAGGCATGCTCTTCGAATGTGAAACGGCCATCCTTGGGGGTCATGCAGCCCAGTTTGTTGCCATTGGTTTCCACAAACCAAACCCGCCCCTGCTGGTCCATGGTGATACCACTGGGACGGCTGTCAGGGGTTGGGATGGGAAATTCCTGAAAAGTGCCAGACGACATGTCAAAACGACCCAACCGATTGCTGTAATGCTCTGTAAACCAGATCGCCCCCTCGCCATCCCAGACCATCCGGGCAGGCAGACTGTTAAAGGTCGGGATGTTGTATTCCTTGAATGACAAGGTCTTGGGATCCAGGCGTCCCAACTGATTGGCATCCTGTTCGACAAACCAGATCATGCCCGCGCCATCCACAAGCAGATCAGTAGGAGTACTCTGCTTGGTTGGAATCTCGTATTCAGTCATTTTCTCCAGGTCGGGTTGGATCCGACCGATGCGGTTGGCATTGGTCATCACAAACCAGACTTCACCAGAGGGGGTTACAATGACCCGTGTCGGCAACGCCCCTGGCACAGAGAGATCAAAGGAACGAAACAGCGCGTTGGCATGCGCCGTCGTGACCCAGCACCAGACAAGACATGCACCAATCCAGGCAGTGACCCGCCAGCCAGTGACCCGCAAGGCATTCATGTGGAAGCCTTGTTGGTTTTCATGCGAAGATAAACCCATCGAATAATGGCCAGCACAACTACGAATGACACTACAAGAATCACCAGGGATTGGCGGGAGAGGTTTTCTCCGGCCTTTGGGTTTTGCATGTGTAGGCCGCGCCCGGTTGAGTCTGTTGAACCGGGTTGTGGCAGGTCCGCGTCATGACTGTGGCCCATCATGATGGCTGAACTCACCTGCCGGGGTCGTTCAGGGGAACTCAATGCCGCAGCAAGGGTCAGCATACCCAGTTGTGGTGTCTCTGTGCCACTGGCGGAAAACCAGAGGCGGCCCCGTTGACGGTCCAGGGCGATATCTCCTGGCTGCGTGTTGAATGTGGGGATGTCGAACTCCCGAAACGTGGCTTGTTTGGAATCAAACACACCCACCTTGTTGCCACGATATTCCAGAAACCAGACACGTCCTTCAGAATCCACCGTGATGGCAATGGGCAGGCCGCCTGCGGTGGGAATGTCCACCTCATCAATGCGGCCAAGCCTGGGTGTGAAGCGGGCAATGCGGTTGCCAGTCAATTCCACAAACCAAACAGCACTTTGTTCGGATGGATTCCCTTTCGGTTCCTCAATCGCCAAGGCACCAGGGTTGGCGAACGGGGAGGGAACCTCGAATTCGGTGAATTGTTTGCGCAACGAATCAAACTTTCCGATGCGGTTGAGATTGGGCAGGCTGAACCAGACCTGACCTTGGCCATCAACGGCAATCTCTCTGGGGTTGCCATTGGCCATGGTCAAGGGATATCGTTCCAGTTTTTGGCCATCAGGATGCCAAAGGCCCAGTTCATTGCCGTCCGGATTGAGAAACCAAACCTCTCCCTTGGCATCGACAGTCAGTGCTTCGGGCGTGACACCATCGGGTAATGGGAATGACTCGAAAGTGGCCGGTCCTGGATTGAAGCGTCCCAGCAGATGGGTTGTCACCTCGGATTCAGCCGAGCGACGTACCGTAAACCAGACCTCATCCTGTGGCCCCACAGCCAGACGCGATGGTCCCATGCCTTCCCAGGAAGCGGGCAGATCATGGATGGCGTAATGATTGGTTTCCGGGTTGAACATGATCAATTTCCTGCCAATTTTTTCTGTAAACCAGACCCGACCAGCCGAATCAGTCTTTAATGCAAAAGGGGCACTGACTGTTTTTGGCAACACATGTTCCACAATGACCGGTTCCACAATGGCCGGTTCTGCTTTCAGGCTCCATGCTCCCATGATGGAGAGCATCCAACAGACAGCCATACAGGCCGTCAATCGGGTTGTTTTGCCAGGTGTCACCACGTCAATGTTGGCTCATAATAGTGTCTGAGTTGCCAGTTGGCATCCTTGTAGGAACCTCCGACGCCATTGACATCTCCGATCCGATATTTTCCGACATCAATCTGTTGTTGCCGGTTTTCCCGATAAAATTGGCCCATGTTCGCCGGTGGCAGGGATTGCCTCTCGCCCATCAAGGGATTGTGACAGGAAGGGCATCCGGTGGTTTTGGCTGGGGCACCACTGCCGACCACAGCTCCGATGCCAAGCATCCATATCAGCATGGCACCCGCCGCCAGCGTGACTTTTTTGGATCGGGTGGGCGAACACCCGTCGCAGGATTGTTTTCTGCCTGCGATGAACGGTATGGCTGCCAGACCGATGATCACCAGCATGGGGAGCCAGAATGTGCCAAGGGGTCGCAGCCAAACGTATTGGTCCGTGAAATACCAGAATGGCTGAAACAAAAAGAACAAATACCATTCCGGTCCCGGTATGTTGGCCCCTTCATTGGGCATGGGAGGCATGTTGGGATCGGTTGGCACCTGTAATTGGGCTGCCAGCACCAGGATCAATCCAATAGCCATCACACTGACCAGACCTGCCTTGAGTGCGTGCTTGGGCCAAAAACGATAGAAATTCTGTGGATAGGGAGGCGCGTATTTGGGATCCACGAGCATTTCCCGTTTGGTATCTGGTCTGGGTGATGGTTGATGCATGCTCACCTCCTCACAAGGGTCCGGCAATGCCGTGCCGACGAACCATCCTGAAATGGAAATTCAGGAGAATACCCAGCAGCGCGGGCAAGATCAGGACATGCAAGACAAAGCCTCTGTTGATGGTAAAATGGTCCAACAAGGCATTTTTGAGCCAACTCCCCACCAGTGGCCAAGATTCCAGATAATCGGCCCAGATGGCAAAAGACCAATAGGCACGCCAATCCCATGGCAGGATCAGACCGGTGGCCAACAACAAAACAACCAAAATAAATTGAAAAACACCCGAAAGCCAGTTCAACTCGCGGGGATTGCGGTATGCCTTGTGCAGAACGACCGTGATCATATGTGAAAACAGTGTCGCCAACAGCAGGGTGGAACCCCAACGATGCATGTTGCGCATCATGGCCCCTGTGACCGATCCATTACTCATGGCCTCAATGCTTCTCAAGGCTTCGTGGGGATGGGGGGCGTAATAAAAGGTCATGTAGATCCCGGTCACCAGCTGCATCAGGATGATCAACAGGGAAATACCTCCAAAGCAGTAAAAAAAACTCATGTGAGCGGGTACAGCCTGGGCCTTTTTCTGGTTGAGAGTGGTCAGGAGGCCGGTTCTGGCATCCAACCATTTGACAAAAGAATGCGCCATCATGGGGCCTTGGTGGCAAGTTGTTTCAAAGCGGAGGGATCCTGCTCATCGGATTCTCCGGTAAAATCGATTTTCCAGGTTTGATGCTCTTCATCCACCACCATCGGGATGTCTGTTTTGACCTGATATCCCTTTGTATCGAACATGGAAGCCATTTGATAAGCGATGGTGACCACAGCAACCCGTTGTTTTTCCTGAATCGTTGTGTTGACGACCTCGATTTTGAAGCCAGGAGGATATTTGTTGACAATTCCTGTAAATCTTTGTTCGTTCATGTTGGAGGCGGGAGAGATGAGCTTGTAGGCCTCTTTCAGAGGGAGAGTCCCTCCCCGAATACCCGCTTCAGAAACGTATTCAAAGAATTTCGTGACAACTGCTTTGGGGTCTGTGGCTGGCAATGGCTTGCTGGCCTGTGAATTCCCACATCCTGCCAATGTACTCATACTGACAAAAAAAACAACCAAAATCAAAATTTTCATGGTCGAGAATAATCTCTTGATAAAATGTAAAAAATAGTCAGTCTGATCCTGCTTTGGCTGATATTTGTAAACCGGCGGTTTGTGCAAAATTACAAACCGCCGGTTTTGCTTCAGTATTGTCAAGATCCCTCCACCGGCCATTCGGCCAGGGGAGGGAGGCTTGCTCCAAACCGCGTTGTACTTTACAGATCTTGAACGGATTGGCTCTTGGTGAGTTGTCCTTCTTCGACCAGTCCTGGCAGATCTTGGGCCTTGTCGTAATCACCTTCCGCCAGGTTGGCTTCACCCTTTTTGGCATCGTCCACAAAGAATGCACCGCGCATTTCCAGATGAAGTGGGCCGCAGAAGTGTTGACAATAGATGGCGTATTCACCCGCGATATCCGCAGTGAACTCGGTGACCGCAGTCACGCCCCGTGGGGCACTCAAGTTGGTGCGCAGTCCATAAGGACCATACACGGTCAGACCCATGGTCACATCCGGGTTTTTGGTGATACCAGATGCCCGGTCCACATTGGTGACGAACATGCGGACCTTGTCGCCTTTGTTCACCCGGACCTGACGGGGGATGTAGCCATAGCTGAACGCCTTGAAGTGAACTTCCTTGACGCCATCCACCATGCGTACACCAGGGGCTTCCTTGGATTTGGGCAGGAAGACGACTTTGTTTTTGGCCCGGTGATTCGGGAAGAGCGAGGGGGTGGAAGCCTTGATCAGGCCAGCCTCTTCGGCTTGTCCCATGTTCCAGGTTTTGACCTGATAGGCATGGATGGTTTTGGCATTATGGGGTTCGCCATCCACCGGGGTGATACGCAGGGTTTTGCCATAGGTTGGGCTTTTTTCCCGTGCGTCCCACAACTCGAAGTTGACCGGGAAGATAATGCCGGTTGGGCTGAACAGGCCGGTGGAGAACTTGTTCAGGGCAATGACGTAAGAGTTGTCAGGACTGATGGAGATGTGACCGGTCCGATAGTGGGTCGGGATTTCATCCACGACTTCAAGTTTCTTCAGGTCGATCTTCACGTTGGAGTCAGCCACAAAGCAGCTTTCGTAGGCATATTTGGAAGTCAAACCTTCCGGGCTGTCTTTGCCTGGCTCATAGGTGCCGCCGTCTTTGTCATAAACATCCATGACCGAATGGAGCGGACCGGCGCAGGTGGGCAGAACTTTTTTGACAGCGAGTTTTTCCACATCGATCACGGTCATGGTGGCGGAAAGCTTGTCGCTCACGATCACCATGGTTCCTTCGGGGATCACATCCGTACCGTGGGGATTTTTGCCAACCGGGATTTCCTTGAGATACTTGAACGGATTGGTGGAGAAGACACCTACTGTGGAATGATAATAGTTACCGGAGAAGACATAACGTCCTTTTTTGTCCACGTCCAGATAGTCCGGGGCACTGGGGGCCGGACCCCAGTCAATGACCTGGGCTTTGCCGGATTCGATATCCACTTTGGCCATTTTTCCGGTCAGCTCACCGGATGCATACAGGGTTTTGCCGGTGTTGTCCAGGGCGATGTGATGCACGCCAAAGGGAAAGGGCAGGGCGATCAGTCGTTCCAGGAAACCGGTCTGGAGATTGATCACGCCGATGGTATTGGCCCCCTTGTCGTTGACATAGAGATATTTGCCGTCCGGAGTGCCGTTTTTGTTGCCGGCGTTGGTTCCGGAGAAGACCGGTTCATGCAGGTCCACGCCTACATCGATGTGACGAAAGGTCCGCATGCTGGGCAGTCCCATGACGGACACCTTGCCGTCCAGTCCACCCGCGCCATACATCAACATGGGATCTTCGGTGGCATAATCGGTCGGGTTGTCCGCGCCATGCTGCCATGGAGGTGTGCTTTGCGCCTTGGGTGCCGCAGCCGCCGGGGTGTCGGCGGCCATGACAGATCCAGGTGCCAGCATTGCAGCGGCAAGAAGCAACGCTGAAATTGAAAGATTAGTTTTTTTAATTCTATTCATACGCCTACTGACCCCCATTGAACGGTTAGCTTAGGGAATGGAATTCACACTGGAAAAATGTGAAAAAATCGTTGATATTTTGGATTATCACCTGTTCCGCTATTGGATTGCAAGTCAAAAATTCAAAAAAAAATGGGATTTGCCACATTTTTGCTGTGTCGTATGCCACAGTGCTGGAGAATGTTTGGAAAAATATTATGTTTCAAAAGGTTGGCTGTATTGTTCTTGTTGAGAATACGAATTGATTGCATGCAAAAGGTAAAATTGATTCAGATCAATTTTTGCGAGGATTGTCCCTGTTTTAAAATTGATCTTGGTCAAATATTAAAATCAGGAACTATTTTTTGAAGAATTGTCTGGACCAGGGAAGAGGTTTCTGTTAAAAAATACAGTGTCGCATGCTCAGTGACACATTTGTCAGGTGATCATGCCCTGTACACTGCTTTGTTTGGCTGTTCCTATTCAGTCAATTAAAGTTGTTTTTGCAAAAGGGTCTCTGTTCTGACAAACATTTTGAAACATAAAGAAATTGTTAGCAAACGTCCAAGGAGAAGAAGCGCATGAACTTCACAAAATCGATGCAACCAAGGTTGACCCTGCCGCTGGGAGTGGTGTGTCTCTCCTTGTTGGCCCTTCCAGGTCAGGCCCAGGCCGCTGGTGAACAGGTTTTCAATGACAAGAAATGTACCGAGTGCCACTATACCAAGGGGCCTTCCAAGGAAAACACCATTGCCGAGAAACTGGCCCAGAAAGGCCCGGAACTCTGGTATGCCGGCGACAAGTTTCAGGCCCCCTGGTTGGCCAAGTGGTTGTCAGACCCCAAGCCCATTCGTCCCTTGAAGATGAATTCTCTGACCGAGAAGAACGCCGGGGATCATCCCAAGTTGAGCGAAGCCGAAGCCAAGGAGGTCAGTGAATTCCTGATGGGATTGAAATCCGGGCAGGTCAAGGCTGGTGTGATCACGCCTTCATCCTCTGTCAAGGGCAAGCAGGTGTTTGCCAAAAAGATGCCCTGTTCCGCCTGTCATCCCTTTCCTGATTCAGATGGCAAAGTGACCGGTGGCTTGACTGCCCCCACGTTTGTGGGAGCCAAGGAGCGTTTGAATCCAGACTGGATTTTGGCCTACATGACCAATCCAAAGCTCTTCAAGCCAGTCAAATCGATGCCGGTTTTCACCGGAATTCTTAAAGATAAAGAGATGGAAGACGTCTCCTCTTATATCGCCAATTTTCAGTAATTGTGGAGATCAACGCCATGTTGAAGAGTTCTAAAACACTGCTGGCCGGGGTGTTCCTGACCACGGGTCTTTTGATGTGTGTGACTGGCGGTAGGGCTTCTGCCGCTGTGGATGGGGAGCAGGTCTATCAATTTTATTGTGCCCAATGTCATGGTGCGGGCGGCAAGGGGGATGGACCCAATGTGACGCCCAGTATGCCGGTGACTCCAAGAAATTTCACCAAACAGGAAGACATGAACAAGCTCAGTGACTTGGATATCCAGAATGTGATCATGGAAGGGGGACCGGCGTTGAGCAAATCACCGATGATGCCGCCCTGGTCCCAGACCTTGTCCAAAGATGAAGTCGCGGCCATGGTTGCACATCTGCGAAAATTGTGTGACTGCAAGGGCAAGCAATAGGGCATACAGACTTTGGGGGGCGGTGAACCGTCCCCCAACATTCCTCACCCTTTTTTTTATAATTATTAAAAAAAAAGAGGGGGTCTGGGGGATTCATCCCCCAGGGTTTTGACTTTTTCTTTGATTGTATGAATTTTGAAAGGAATTGTCATGACAGCAATAAAGAAATCATTTAAAGATAAGTTGTCAGATGGGGTGATTTTCATGGGCATGGCGGTCAATGTGATCATTGTGGCCTTGATTCTTTTTTATTTTGTTTTTTGATCAGCCCATACCAACCAAATACCAAAGGGTGACATCATGAGTGACGAGGGCGTATCGAGTGCTTTGCCTGCGTGGGCAGGACCGGCTTTGTTCACGACGGTTCTGGTTATGGTTACATTGTTTTTTGTGTGGTTCTTGAGAGCTTGAACAAGGGGGCGAGGGAAGTGACATGAAAGAAAATCTGGTTCCATTTGGTGTGGCGTTCGCAGCAAGCGCGGTCTTTTTTTTCATCCTGGATTGGACCATGATGCACCTCCAGGGACTCTCATTGTTTTTTCATCATTAACCTGAATTCATCCTTTTGCCAACAGGAGTGAACATGAGGTCGCGAATTACCTTGAAAATGGGCTGGTGGATGGGCGTTGCCCTGCTGGTCCTGTCGGTTTTGACCTGGGGAGGCTTCCCCAGGGATGTGACGGATGCCTTGGCCGAGAATCCGGCTGCGGCTGTTACGGTGGTGGAGACCCCGACAGCTCCTTCGGTGGAGGCAACGCAACCTGTTGGTGCAAAAACGCCTCCTTCGGCCCAGGTTGCAGAGACCCAACCGGTTGTGGCAGACCCTCCGCCTTCTCCTCCGGTGGCAGAGACCCAACCGGTTATAGCTGAAACTCCGGCAGTTCCTCCGGTGACAGAGACCAAACCGGTTGTGGCTGAACCTCCGCCTTCTCCTCCGGTAGCAGAGACCAAACCGGTTGTGGCAGAACCCCCGTCTTCTCCCCCGGTGGCAGAGACCAAACCGGTACCAGCTGAAACTCCGGCAGCTCCTCCGGCCTCCCCCCCTGTGGAGGCAGCCAAACCCGTCGTGGTTCAAGCCCCGCCACCCACAGTGGAGGCGGCCCAGCCCAAGGCTTCCGATCTCAAGCCAACTCCGGCTGATGTCAAAGCCCCTGCCTCAGAGAGCAAGCCTCCGGCCCCCGTGGACGGGAAAGCACCTGCTGCGAAACAGGAAACCCCTCCGAACGAGGCGAAAGATGCGAAAAATGAGTCGCCCTATAAACCAGCCCCGGTCCTGACGGCAAAAGATTATCCCACCATCAAGGGTGTGAATGGTCGGGTCTTCATCTGGCTGGTTGCTCAACTCCATTTGTGGTTCGCGGCCTTTGTTCTGGCAGTGCCCATTTTTGTCTTCATCATCGAAGCCATTGGCATGCGGACGCGGGAAAAACGGTATGACAACATGGCCTATGAGTTCATCAAGGTCAGTATCACCGCCTACTCCCTGACAGCCATTCTGGGAGGGTTGCTGGTCTTCGGTTTGATCATCTTCTATCCAGACCTGTTTTTTTATCTCTCTTCGATCTTCAAGGAGTCGATGTTTTATTACGCCCTCCTGTTTTTTGCAGAGAGTGCCTGCTTGTATATCTATTACTATGGCTGGAACTGGTTGCAGGGGCCTTTCAAGAAATGGGTCCATCTCACCCTGGGGTTGTTGCTCAATGCGGTTGGCACCTTGTTGATGTTTCTGGCCAATGCCTGGCTCACCTTCATGATGAGTCCCAACGGCGTGGATGCAACGGGAACCTTTTCTGGCAATACCTGGGCGGTCATACACAACTTTTTGTGGAATCCCATCAACCTCCATCGGGTGGTGGCCAACATCGCGTATGGTGGTTCCATTGTGGGGGCGTATGCGGCTTATAAATATCTGAGTTCCAAAACCTCGGAAGATCGGGCACACTACGACTGGATGGGGTACAATGCCAATTTTGTGGCCATTTCCGCGCTCCTGCCACTGCCATTCGCCGGTTATTACCTCACCGCCGAGATTTACGCCTACAGCCAACAAATGGGCATCACCCTCATGGGTGGGGTTTTCGCTTGGCTCTTCATCATCCAGGCCGTGTTGATCGGCACCTTGTTTTTGTCAGCCAACTATTACCTCTGGTGCGGCTTGGGCCGTAGCGATGGTGGGCATCGCTATTACGGCAAGGTGAAATTCCTGGCAGGCGTGATCGTCACCGCCTTTTTGATCTGGTTCACGCCCCATACCTTGGTGTTGACCAATCAGGAACTCCAGGCATTGGGCGGTCCCTATCACAAATATCTTGGTCCCTTGGGCATCATGCCCGCCAAGAACACCGCCGTGAATATCATGATCCTGTTCACTGCTTTGAGTTTCCTGTATTACCGGCGCGCCAACAAAATTGCCACCGTGGCTTGGGTCAACATGGGGAATGCCGCTCAAATCGCCCTGTTTTCTGCCGGGATCCTCAATATTTTGATATTGGGGATCTATTACGGCTATTTCACCAATACGGTCTACAAGGTGGCGGCTTCCATTCCGCAGGTGCTCACGACCTTGGTGGTGATCATCGCCAGCAGTGTGTTGGATTCGTACATCTATAAAGGGGCCAAGGAGGTTGCACCCTTGCGTTGGGGTCGGGTGCCGCCTCAGTCCCAGTATGCGTTGTTTCTCCTGGCCGTGGCCTTTACCTGGCTTATGGGGCTTATGGGTTATATCCGCTCCGGCATTCGTCAGCATTGGCACGTGGTGGATATCATGCGGGACAACTCCCCGGACGCCTTTACACCGACTTTGGGTTTTGCCGCCAATGTGGTTTCCTTCGGGACGATCCTCTTTATGTCCATGGTGATTTTTGTTTTCTGGTTGGCCACGGTCACGACCAGAAAAACTGTGACCACTGGTTATTGGAAGGAGTCGTAGCCCATGAAGACCTTTTTGCAGGTCGTGCTGTTCAGTTTGTTTGTGGTGTTCTGTTTTACCGGCTACTCCAATTTCGGGATTCCGCAGATCACACCGGCGGCTCCTCCAGTGGCGGAAAAAGTCGATCTGGGGGCCATGACCATGGATCAGTTTGTGGCCATGGGCGAAAAAGTCGTGACTGGCAAGGGAACCTGTACCTTGTGTCATAACGACCTGGGGCGCGCGCCCATGCTCAATAAACTGGGTGCCAATATCAAGGTGAATCTGGAAGACCCAAGATACAAAGGCGAGGCCAAAGGCAGCGCGGAAAAATATCTCGTGGAATCCTTGGTGAAGCCTTCTGCCTATGTGGTGGCAGGGTTTGGCAAGGCAGGGAGCAATGACACGGAAAGTCCTATGCCCGATGTGTCGGGTGGTTCGATTGCCTTGTCCCAACCGGAAATCATGGCTGTGGTGGCCTATTTGCTTGATTCCAATGGACTGGAAAACACGGTGCAGATTCCCAAGGATACCAAAACCGGGGATGCGGGCGATAAAAAAGCCGATGCCGGACCACGGAAACCCTATGCCACGGCAGATGAAATCATTACTGCCGTTAATTGTGGCATGTGTCACAAAATGCCTGGCCAGGTCGGAGAAGTGGGGCCGGATTTGATGCAGATTGGCTCCAAGCGGGATCGGGACTATTTGCGTCGGGCGATTTTGACCCCCAATTCTGAGATTGCCGAGGGATTTCAACCGGACATGATGCCTGTGGACTATGGGACACAGTTGTATGGCTCCGAAGTGGAAATGCTTGTGGATTATCTGGTCGGTTTGCGATAGGGAAGGGGAGAAGGATTACGATGAGAATTCCACGTTTGTTGCAGGCCGTTCTGACGGTTCTGATCATCTACTTTGGGTTTATTGGTCTGTTTGACATTTGGCTCAAGCAGGTCATCCCGGTCAGTTTGTTGACCATGTACATGTTTTTTGTGGTGGCGGCGGTGTTTTGTGTCTTCACCTTTACCACAGAGGGGAGTCGGGAGTTGTTTGCTCCCATTGTGGCCCTGGTGGAAGATCCCAGACGCAAAATGATCCGTAATATTGTGTTTGTGGTTCTGCCTCTGGCAGTCGGATACCATGTGTATCATAAAATGTTGCCGAATTTCGACGCCCCGTTGGAATTGCGTTCCATACATCCTGCTCCGCCCAATTCGGTGAAGATTTATGGCAAGCGTTACGACTTGACGACTCTGGTGAATCCGTTCCGCAAATGGGCCAAGGAAGACCCGGAGAAATTCAAGCAATTGGTCAAGGAAGGAGGGGGGATTTACATCCAGAACTGTCAGTTTTGTCATGGCGACCGTCTGGACGGCAAGGGTCCGTATGCCCAGGGGTTGAATCCTGTGCCTTTGAATTTTCAGGATGTGGGCACCATTGCCCAGTTGCAGGAGTCTTTTCTGTTCTGGCGTATCGCCACGGGCGGTCCAGGCTTGCCCAAAGAGGCTGCGCCGTGGATTTCATCCATGCCGATCTGGCAGGATTTTTTGACCGAGGATGAGATCTGGAAAGTGATTCTCTTCCTGTATGACTACACCGGGCACAGCCCCAGATCGTGGGAGCATCAATAAATGGGGACGGCAATCATGAAAAAAACGCTGCTGTCGGCCCTTCTCGTCGGGTTGTTGGTGGCTGCACCGGTTTGGGCCAAACCGGGCGACGCGAAGAAGGGACTGGAAATTTATAACAAACGTTGCGTTTGGTGTCATGGCGAGAAAGGGGATGGGGCAGGTCCGGGTGCCAAACGGATGAATCCACCGCCCAGGGATTTTACCAGTGGTTTGTACAAGATCAAGACCACTGATTTTGAGGATACGGTCCCCAATGACGATGACATCTATCGCATGATTCGGGACGGCATGCCGGGAACAGGCATGCCGGGTTGGAAGGAGCTGCTCAATGAAGGGGATATGTGGGATCTGGTGGCGCAGATCAAGGTGTTTTCTTCATACAGCACAGAGAAACCGGCCAAACAGGTGGATTTTGGCACTCAGATCGCCAGTTCTCCAGAAAGCAGTGCCACTGGCAAGAAGCTGTTTCTGGATCGTTGTGTCGAGTGTCATGGGGATGAAGGCAAGGGAGAGGCCACCAAGAAGCTCAAGGGCGATGCCGAAGATCGGACTTGGCCGCGCAATCTGACCAAACCTTGGACCTTCCGGGGCAGTGCGGATCCGAAGGACATTTATGCCCGGATTTCGGTGGGTATTCCAGGAACGCAGATGCCGTCGTTTGCGGATCCGGTCAGCAAAAAGAAGCTGACGGTTGAAGAGCGTTGGCATATTGCCAATTATGTCCATACCTTGGCCAAGACCGACAAAGTGGTGCGAGCGGAAAATACCGTGGTGCAGTCGGAAAAAGTGACTGGTGAGATTGCCGTGGATCCGAATCATGCCAGTTGGGAGAAGGCCATACCGACCACTTTTTATCTGGTGCCGCAGATCATTGGCAAGGAGCGGTTTTTCACTCCATCCAATGACACCATCACGGTGCGTTCGATTTATAACGATCAGGAGATCGCCCTGATGTTGGAGTGGGATGACCGCACCAACAGCCTTCCCGGTGACGAGACGGCCAAAGCCATTGCCGATGCGGAATTGACAGAAGACTCCGTGGCAGTACAGTGGCCGGTGACGATTCCAACAGGAATGGAAAAACCCTATTTCGGTATGGGAGACACGGCTCATCCTGTGAATATCTGGCAGTGGAAGAGTGGTGGCAAGGAGGGGTCGCAATCGGTCAAGTTGATGAACGCCAAGGGGTTTGGCGCGATTACGGCGCGTGATGCGGCCAGTGTGGGTTTGACTGCCAGTGGGGTGTATGCCAAGGGAACCTGGAAGGTGGTCATGAAGCGTCCCCGGAAAGGGGGGGATGTGGAGCAGGATTTGCAATTCGAGGATGGGCGTTTCATTCCGGTTGCTTTTGCCGCCTGGGATGGCAGCAATAGTGAAAAGGGTTCCAAGCATACTATGACGACTTGGTATTGGGTGCAAATGAAACCAGCAGCCAGTTCATTGCCATTTTTGATGGCCTTGTTGACGGCTGGTGTGACAGGGGCTGGTTTGTTTTGGTGGGCGCGCAACGTTAAAAAACAAGAAGTGTGAAATCAAGACTGTGGGGGCAGAGAATCGCCCTCCAGTTTTTTTTATTTAAATTATTAAAAAAAAAGAGGGGGGTCTGGGGGATTCATCCCCCAGGGTTTTGCTTTTGACTTTGCTTTTGATTTGATTTTGATTTTTGTTTGTTCACAAGGGATTTTCATGTAAGCCGGGACATTTTGAAAATTTTGGTGAACTGGATTTATTGGGGCTTTGCCCCAAACCCCACCAGGGGCGTTGCCCCTGGACCCCACCAGGGGGAATGATTCCCCCTGGACCCCCCAATCATTTTGTCCCGCCATAAAGTGGAACGCCATCACTAGGCAAACGGGTCAGATTCTATCCATGTTTATTATTTTTTAACGACTTGGTTCATATAATGTTCAACTCTTTGGTCCAGAAACGGGTGGTAGTGATTGGCGGTGGGATTTCTGGACTCGCATGCGCGTTTCAGTTGCGACGCAAAGGGATCAATGTCCGGGTGTTGGAGTCGAGCAATCGGGCTGGTGGAGTGATTCGCAGTGAACGGGTGGATGGTTTTTTGTTGGAACATGCGGCCACCTGTTTGTTCAATTATTTGCCGGAAGTGGATTTTTTCTGTCGGAATCTCGGCCTGGAGTCTGAGCAGGTATATCGACAGGAGGCGGCCAGACGACGTTATTTGCTGCGGGATGGGCAACCCATGCCGGTTCCGATGGATGTTGGGGGTTTTATTCGTACTGGGTTGATCAGTTGGCGCGGCAAGTTGCGATTGTTGTTGGAGCCGTTCATTCCCAGGGGAGCGGTGAGGGGTGAACAGGAGAGTGTGGCTGGATTCATATCTCGACGATTTGGTTCCGAGATTTACGCCCGTGCCATTGAACCCTACATATCGGGCACTCTGGCTGGGGATGGGGATCGGGCCTGTTTGCGCAGTACATTCAGCCAATTTGCCGCACTTGAAGATGATTATGGCAGTATTTTGAAAGGTGCGGTTGCCCGCAAGATGCGAGGCATGCGTTCGGCGTCATGCAATGCGCGAGTTTTTTCTTTTCGGGAAGGGATGTCTGCGTTGCCGGATGCCATCGTGGCGCATTTGGGAGCGGATTTTCTGCCGGGTCGGCGTGTGAATGGGATTGAGCGTTGCGGTCCTCGGTGGGAGGTTGAAGCCCAGGCAGATGATGGTGTGGTGGAGAGATATGAAGCAGATGCGGTGTTGGTGGCCACGCCAGCCTATGCGGCGGCCCTGTTGTTGAGGGGGTTGTCACGAGATTTGGGAGAGTTGTTGGCTGGAATCACCTACGCGCCCATGGTGGTGACGCATTTGGGCTATGAACGGAGTGCGGTGGGACATGCCATGGATGGGATTGGGTGTTTGGTGCCCAAATGTGAAACCGGATTTGATTTATTGGGGAGTTTATGGCCTGGGACGTTGTTTGCGGGTCGGGCACCTGCCGGGCGGGTGATGTTCATGAATTATCTGGGTGGTGCCCGGTCGCCTGGGATGTTGGAACGCTCGGATGATGAATTGTTGGAACGAAGCCAGGAGAATCTTCATCGGATGTTTGGGGTTTCTGGTCAACCTGTTTTGACGCGGATCACCCGTCATCAGCGTGCTTTGCCGCAGTACAATCTTGGCCATCAGATGTTTTTGCGTGATGTTGAAAACCACCTTGCCTTGCTGCCAGGGATTTTTCTGGCTGGCAATTATCTGCGTGGTGTCTCTGTGCGGGTAAGCATTACCCAAGGTGAACAAATGGCTGAACGGATCAAGAAGGTATTGCAGGCCTCATCGGTACGTGTCGCGCCTCTGGAGTCTTTGCTTCGCGCCCGTTCTGTTTGAAGGGCGTCTTTTTATTCTTCAGATTAATTATTGCAACAAGTCATATTCCCACATTTTATCAAGAATTTTCTTCTGGTTAAAATATTTTATCAAGGAATGTTCATGGAGTGCAGCAGCGTGGTGATGATGGCTATATAATTATTTCAACAAACCATACTCCCGCATTTTGTTAAAAATAGTGTTAAATCTGACTGGTTTTATAATATAGTCTGTGCAATAACTATGAAAAAAAGCCTTGCAAACAGAGTCAGAGGAATCCAGACAGGTCACCATAAAGATGACGGTTTCGTTTTTTTCTTCGATGCCAATCTTGTGTTCAAGTACACGTATCTGTTCGCTAGCAAGATGTCCATCCAGTACAGGCATCATGACATCCATAAAAACCACATTGTATGGTGTTTTGTTCTCATGTGCCAGCATAAAAAGCCGCACGGCTTCGGCACCATTGGATGCGATATCACAGGTTCCATGGTCTGCAAGAATGGATCGCATCAGTGTTTGATTGATAGGCTCGTCATCAACGATCAACATATTCAGGGTGGTTGTGCTGGTGAATTCTTGATCTGCGTCTGCCTCGTCGTCGTCAAACAGGGTGATTTGATCCTGTTCATTGTCAGGCATTTTATAATCCGTGACTTGAAAACCCTCACGGTCCCCAAGGTCCACTCTTTCAATCAAGACGGCCAGATCTTCGATTTCCCGCTGGCAGGGTTCGTTGTTGATGGCACTCCGATACATGAGGCCAAAGGTCATCAGGGTGCATTCTTTTAGAAAATCATCCAATGGTGTGGTGCCTACGCTGACCTGACTGAAAATATGCTGGAAATTTTCGCATATTTCAGGAAATCCGTCCATTTTCAACTCTTCGCAGATGCTGCCCAAATCAAAAAAGGCCATGATCATCGAAGCCAACATCTCAGGTGTCGTGTCCCCGGAGAGTTGGTCACGAACGGTGAGAATTCGATCATTCAAATCATTGATCTGATAGATTGTTTGTGTGTCTTGATGCATTGGGTTGGCTTGCTTTGTTAAACACATATATAATAAGTGATTATTTTTTTGTGAGGGGGGCGACGGCGTCCCCCTCACAAAACGAGGCCTTCCACTTAACAGCCGGGACACGTTTGACCAGGATTGGTGCAAAGGATTGTGAGTGGCTCTCGCCGCAAACTTTACCAGAGGGAAAGGTTTCTTTGGCACCCTGCAACAGTCAGTCCTGGTTGATCAAGAGGGTGTCCCAAAATCACAACCATCACGCATTTACAAACCAGGACGATCTTCCGGGTCCATGTCCATGGAATGCAACAGTTTGGTGAGGGCATTTTCGTGACCGGCTTCCTGCTTGACCAGGTCCAGACAGTAGGATTTGACCTCCAGGTCAGTGGCCTCTTCGGCCAGTTTGGCATAGGTTTTCATGGCCTTGTGTTCCAAGGCAATGGCCAGACGCAACACTTCTTTGGGGTCACCATGTTCAATGATTGCCATTTCATCGGGTGGAATGGCGGCATCCACGGATTGTTCCAGTTGCTTGAGGTAAGCGGCCAGATCAACGCCATGGTTGCAGGGTGCCTTTTGCCCTTTTTCGACGAGATGCTCGGCATGATGGTCTTCCATGCCTGAGAGTTCCAGAAACAGCATTCTGGATTCGTCATCTTTGGTCAATTCAGCCGCTTTGGCAAAAAAGGCGGACGAATGAACTTCATTTTGCAGGGCTTGTTTGAAAATATCCGTTGGTGTTTCCATGCATGACTCCTTGACTGAAGAGAAAATCGTATACCGTCGCGTGTTTTTGACTCACAATGGCTGTGGTCTATTAAGGCACAGATTCGATATGAATTCAATGTTTCGTCCCATGCAGAGGAAATGGTGCTTTGCAGGGGCCATGGAGGAGCAAACCAATGAATGAATATGCCCAAGCCAGGTTTTGGCGTTGTCTGGAGAATTCCAGGGTGGTGTGTGATGTGTGTCCTCGGCATTGCGAATTGGCCGAGGGACAACGTGGTTTTTGTTTTGTGCGTGCCAGGGAGGGGGATCGGCTGGTTTTGACCACCTACGGGCGATCCAGTGGTTTTTGTGTGGATCCCATTGAAAAGAAGCCGTTGCATCATTTTTATCCTGGCAGTTCGGTGTTGTCGTTTGGGACAGCGGGATGCAATCTGGGGTGCAAGTTTTGTCAGAACTGGGACATCAGCAAATCGCGTCAGATGGAACGTGTTGCCGAAGAGGCCATTCCTGAACGTATTGCGGAGGTGGCGTCCAGGGCGGGGTGTCGGAGTGTGGCTTATACGTACAATGATCCGGTGATTTTTCTGGAATACGCCGTGGATACGGCCCAGGCGTGTCGTGAGCAGGGGGTGGCGTCGGTGGCGGTGACGGCGGGCTATATGGAACTGGAAGCTGCGGCGTGGTTTTATGGGCATATGGATGCGGCCAATGTGGATCTGAAAGCCTTTTCGGAAGATTTTTATCGACGTTTGACCGGGGGTCATCTGCAACCGGTATTGGATCTGTTGGAATATTTGGCGCAAGAGACCCGTGTGTGGTTGGAATTGACGACGTTGTTGATTCCTGGTTGGAATGATTCCGAGGCGGAACTGGATGCCATGACCCGTTGGGTGGTGGAGCGGTTGGGACCGGATGTGCCGATGCATTTTTCTGCGTTTCACCCGGATTGGCAGATGCGGGATGTGTCACGCACCCCGATGGAGACCTTAAGCAAGGCGCGTCGGATTGCGTTGGCCAATGGAGTCCGTTACGCCTTCACTGGGAATGTGGTGGATGAGTTGGGGGGGAGTACCTGGTGTCATGGTTGTGGCAAGCGGATCATTGAGCGGAAGGGGTATATGTTGGGTGCCTGGGAGGTGACGCAAGCGGGGTGTTGTCGATATTGTGGGGTGGAGATTCCGGGGCGGTTTGCGGCGGGGCCTGGGCATTGGGGTGCGCGTCGGACACCCATCCGCATGTAATATCCTTCAAAAAAAAAATTAAAAAAAAACAGCATGGCAAATTTTTGCCACCCTGGAGGATGAAAATGTGTCAGAATGGGGGCGAGGATAGAATCGGATATGGTCGATACCCTTTTCAGAGGCTTAG
>JAMOBH010000306.1:0-6843 GCA_039908085.1 Magnetococcus sp. YQC-5 | reverse complement strand
GATCTCCGGTTGGCCCAAAGAGGTGGCCAGGGTCGTCCATCGCTGATCCAGGCACTCTTTTTGTCCGGCCAACCGGAGATCACTCCGACGGCAGCACTGGAATGGTGTCACAAACAGGCCGCTTGGCTGGAACGTCAAGGGGAACTGATTCGTCTGCGTCGGGACCGCCAGGAGATCGCCAACACCTTGCACGCAGTACGCACGGATTTCAACCGTGCGTTGACGGCTTGCGGCGTGCCGGGTCTGCCTGATAGCGAGTCATTGCAAGCTGCACTTCTGCGCGTCAAAGGGGTGATTGACGCAGCCAGACAAGCTGCCCAGGAGCGTGCCACACTGCTGATCAAAATCACCCAGCAGGAATCCGAACTGAAAGAGATCACCTCACAGCAGGCACGTTTGCAAGCCAAAATGGATACATGGCAGATTCAATGGACTGAAGCCATGTCCCTGTTACGCCTGAAGCCTGATGCCCGGCCTGTAGAGGCCCATGAGCGCATTCATGATCTGGAGATCCTGGCCAAAAAACTGGATGAATATACAACACGTTCCCGTGAAGTGGAGTTGGAACAGAGCAAACGGGAGCGTTTCACCCAGGAGTTTGCTGTTCTGGTTGCTGCATTGGATCCATCCCTTGCAGAGCAGGAACCGGACCATGCCCTGTCACTGCTTTACAATGATCTGAAGAAGACCCAGGCAGCGGAACAAAAGCGCGTCCAGACCGATAAAGAGATCAGCAACGAAGAAAAACGTATACAGCAGGCCAAAATCGACGAGACAGCCCTGCTTGAACGTCTGGTAGAGATGATGCGCCGTGCCGGGGTCTCCTCACCCGACGAGTTGCCTGAAATCGAACAAAAATCGGCGGAAAAAAGACACATTTCAGCTCGGATAGAAGAAATCGAGAAGCAATTGAGAGATGGAACAGGACGACCTCTGAACGATGTATTGACCGAATCCCGTGGTCTGGACATGACGGTCATCACGACCCAACTCACGGAAACCGAGGCCAAAATCCGGGAGCAGGAAGGCGTGACCGAGGTTCTCTATGGGGAATTGAATGAAGCCAACCGCAACTTTCAGGCGATAGATGGAAGTGAGGCCGCAGCCATGGCCGAGCAAGAGGCTGAAGAGATACTGGCGGGCTTGACCCGGCAGGTACGCACCTATGCCCGGACCAGATTGGCACAAATCATTGTTTCACGGGTGGTTCAGACCTATCAGAAACAACACCAAGGCCCGGTACTCGCACGTGCCGGTGAAATCTTCGCGCGGATTACGCTTGGCCGTTTCAAGGGACTGGTGACGGATTATGAAAACGATACACAACTTCTGCTTGGCAAGCGTCCAGACGGCAGCCGTCTTGGTGTGGTCGGGATGAGTCAAGGGACGCGGGATCAACTGTTTCTGGCTTTGCGGATTGCCACGATTGAACAACATTTGCGCAAACAAGAGAACATCCCGTTGGTCATCGACGATTTGCTGGTTCAATTCGACGATGAACGGGCCTCAGCCACCCTGAAGGTCTTGGCAGAATTGGCACAACAGACCCAAGTGCTTTTCTTTACCCACCATGGACATCTGTGTGAATTGGCCAATCAGTGCCTGCAACCAGGAATCTGGAAACGACATGATCTGGCTTGAAAATTTTTCCAATTATGTTTAGCATGCATTAAAAATATTATACCATCATATTTAACGATAAAAATGATCAATAAAATTGCAAAATGTTTAATCAATAGCATATATGTAAAACAATACAAGACATTAAAGATATAATAAAAAGATTTTTTTACGCTTATAAACAATCAAATATTAACAAGATGTTAATAAAATATTAATCGATAAAGTTCAGAACCATAGCTCAAAAAAATTCAAAATTACATCTTTTGAAGCTTGACTTTCTTTTGCAGCATAGCTATATTGCACACATGTACTGGGCCAATGTGGTACATCCGTTGACCCATCTATTGCAAAGTTCGCGCACCCCAGGGAAATCAGGATGGTCACAAATAAGATCTAAAAGCGATTACTCGATAAAAATAATTTATTTTTTATATCCGAAGGACATCATATCCACAACAAAACTATTTATTAATCAATTTTTCAACATAGAAATTTAAAATGAACGACACAAGCAACCAACCAAATATGTTAAATCAAATTAAAATTGCTGTTATTAGCTCTCTCATTATTTCAATAACAACATGGTTAGTAACAGAATTCCGGTCAATCATAATAAAGATTGAAAAACAACAAGAAATAAATCAAAATTTAGAGGATAGAATCAAAAAAATAGAAGAAATATTACCAAATACACCTATAAATGCAATCAATAAATTACAAATTTCTATTAAAAAAAATAAAAGCAAATTGAATTAACAGTTCTGGAACAAATTATACAATCAACAATATATTTTTTAGGTTTTACCAATCTAAAAGATAAAAATATAAATCAAACATGGAGATAATATGAAAAAATTTACCGCAGGATTCTTTGCTATCAGTTTCTTGTTGCTTGGTATATTTTTTATATTAAGAGACATTGATTTCATTCAAGATTGGATGGAACAAAATTGGATAGAATCAAGTGAAAAGGACAAGACTGACCTTATGCCGCGAGTGTTTCATTGGTCCGATTCAAATAACCATGCTATGGTGACCATCCATGCTCAAGGAAATGTGGATCCGACCGATTATTTTATTAATGATAAAGAAATCATTTTCACTCGGTCAGAGATACTTCCTCCCATCCCCACGCCGAACAGTTTTACTGCTCACACTTTTCAAGTACGAAAGGTTACAAACATTAGCAAATCGCTTTTCGGTCTAAAAAACAAGCCCGTGGTTCACTTGGTTGGTGAAACACACCTTGGAAAAGATCAAATTCATGTGGCAAAAATTATTCTTAGCCTGATAAATAATAGAGAAATTGATGCGATTCTTTTGGAACAACCAGAAACCCTAAAATTTGACTGGTCTCGTTATAAATCTTTGGAAAATTCTCCAGACAAAACCATTGCAGCGTTGCAGTCCTTAATGCTTGCCGACGCTGCTGAATCTGAAAAAACTGAACTTAATTTAGGCAACTATCAAAAATACTTTAATAATATAACTAATCAAAAATCACTTGATGATGCCATTAAGAATTTATTTAAGGAACATGGTGAAACAGAGGGGTTGAAAGCTCTTGAAACATTATCAAAAGAAATAGAAAGAATAGAAGATCTTAACAATAAAAATAATTCAGTTGAAAAACGTTATAAAGAGTCACGTTATTTTTCGGCAGCTGACTATTTATATATCATGCTTAACCTTAAAAAAATCAAGATTCCATTTTTCGCCATTGAAAATATAAATGCACGCCAACAATTTGAAGAAAATATGAACAAACAAGACAACCCATTTGAGGATGCAGATCTACTTAATCGTGATATATCCATGTCCGCTAATACCGTTCGAAAGATCAAAGAGAACGGATACTCTCAAGTGATTCTTCTCTGTGGCGCGATGCATTTAAACAACCTGACTCACTTATTAACCGAAGCGGGACTGGACCCCATAGTGGCCCACAACTCCATGAAAGTAGAACATAATTTCAAGCCATCAATGATGGTTTCTTACCCGGAGCGAATCATTCAGGCGGTGGAACACGCCCCAAACCGCATTCCAGATTCTTCATTGATGCCCAATAATTCCATGAGCAGCCAAGTTACTAAGGCAATTTCCGCCGCATTGACCCAATCCGGCATGAATTTCTCTCCAACAGAATTACGCGACATGCAAAAGCAATTTGACCAACAGTATCGTGACAGGAACCTCAAAGGGGTTAACTACTCATGGGAAATGCAACTGGATGCTGGTAATTCAAAATCCATTATATTGAGCAAGGATGCTCTCAGCCACTCTTTTTCACTCGAAATAAGCCAACCGCTTGATGCCAGTGAACAACAACGACTGATATCCAAATCACGGAAAGTTGTCCATACGGCACTAGATCAGACCAATATTCAACGTTTGAACAATCTGAATAATTCCGATGGACAGTACCGGGTAGTCACGGTCGAACCTTTTACCACCTCCGACGGTATTGCAGGCCATTACATGGCCCACGATGACCGAGGTAATTTTTTTACCGCAGACTCACCGAAGAAGCTCGTGAAGATGCTTACGAAGGAAAGCAACACATCAAAGCCTTTCGAATTGTTATTTTTCGATATGAAGGGGTTCGATTCGAACCGCACTGCTGCTTTCAAACACTCTTTGGATTCCATAAATACCCAAAATCAGAATTGGCAGGTCAAGGCGTTGGAACGAGGACAGGACGGCAACACTCGACTGCAGGATTCCATTTTACGTCTGAAAGTGCCTATCGAAAAAAACTCTATACAATTCAAAGAGATTACCCAGATAACAGAAGGCCAATACAAAGGCTGGTTTGACACAGGCTTCAGACGTTTGATACAAGGAACATTGAATCTGACTATAGCAATCATCACCAAAACTCATGAGCAAGCAGTATTGATAAGAAAATCTTTAACGGAAATCACCCATCCAAAAAACATACAAAACAATCTTATCAATCTTGATCTACCATCCCTTACAATTCTGGCCATACAAGAAATGCGTAAGCATGGCTTTAATGTGTCAGACTTTAAGCTCCAACTCTTGAACGAGACTGGTGATATCATTTACACGGAGAATGTCTATGTGTTCAGAAAAAAAGGATAAACCTGTGACAAACTTTGATAGTTTTGTTTCTCCTAAACAATGCGCGATATTATTTGGCATTCCTACAGATATGAAACAGTATCTAGATGACATAAATAACGAAAATACAAATACACGTGATTTTTCTTTTCGTTTTTCTAAAAGTGAAGACCTGTTTGAAGCAACATTATCTAAGTGGTTTAAATTTGCAGAAAAAAAATTATCTTTCATTTCAAATACACTTGGTGTCCAAGTACAAAAAAATGGAACCTTAGATGAATTAAAAAAATTAGCAAACAATTATAACGTAACCATATTATTTTCACATTCAACTAAACAAAGAATAGAATTTCGAAACGGTTTGTTCACTGCAGATCAAATTATAAAGCATATTCCTGATGGGTTTGATCGCTTACTTGACCTTTCCATTTGTCATCCTTACTTATTAGTCAATCGTTTGCTGCGAGACCGTCCTGCTTGTGTTACGATTCATCATCCTTGGGAAATTTCACCAATGCTGTGGCTGTCCATTTTAGAAATAGTTTTTATCCGTCTACAACAAGGCGAAATCAGCTATCCTAACGCCTTAAAAGAAACCATAACGGAATTCAGAAAAAAGCTTTATTAATTAACCTGCAAACAAAACTAAGGAACGAAAGTCATGAAAACTTGGCCAAAATCATTAAAAGATTATCTTGCACATCACTATCAGGAATCATTCCATCTTGGGGATCAAGACACCCCACCCCCCCCCACCGAGCAACAACGTAACAAGTATAAAACTTGGTTATCCGCCAGGGATCATGAAAATCGAATGGTGATGATCTTTTTGGGTATAAGTTTTTTGATTTCTCTGGCCATTGTTGCCGTTGGGGTGACCTTACAGCTCGGCAAAGAAACCTTATTGGCAGCCACTGGATTGACAACCTCTTTAGGCATAATATCCATTAGATTTTTGATCTGGAAAGGACAGATGGATGTGGTTTGGGCGGTTATTGACGAATGGGAACCTGCTGAAACAATTAAACTTTTAGAAAGAATAAACCGTAAAAATGCAAAGAAATAAAATAAGCAAAAATAGTCGCTGACGCCTCCATAATAAGAGGCATAAAATTTTGTATACACATTAAACAGAAATAAATCAATAAAATGAGAAATACCATCCAGCATGAACATTTTAAATAACTAAAATAAAGACAGACTGATGAATCCATCCCCCAGGGTTTTGACTTTTTTCCTGGATGACATCCTGTCCCGGCTCAGGTGGAATTGTGCCAATAATCAGCCAACGCCTCCAGCATCCCCTCACTGTCCGCCCTGCTGGCGATGAGATCCACACGCACTTGACGTTGAACCAGAGTTTGCGCAGTCAAAGGACTCAAAGCAGCAATCACGGCAGAACCTGGCAGACTGGCACCCCCGGCTTGCAAAGCATCCAAAAACGCCTCCACAGTTCTCGGACTGAAAAATGTGATCGCATCCATGCGCTCCAATTGATCCAAAATGGCATCAGGCAGGCGCGCAACAGGAACAGTCCGATAAACCGTCACCAGCGTCACCTCTTTTCCAGCCTGTTCCAACATGGAAATCAACTCTTCCCTCCCCTCCTCCGCACGCGGAAACAAAAAACGTCGGCCTTCTGGATGCCATCGCAAAAGCGTCTCTCCCAGCATCGCACCTCCTTCAGGCTCCTGGGGCACAGTGACATCCCATCCATGCCGGGTCAGAATCTGGGCGGTTTTCCGGCCTACGGCAAACAACCCAGGCATGGCACTCCCAACCGGCACAGCCTCGGCAAATACCTTGGCACTGTTGGTGCTGGTCAACAAAATGCCATCAAAGCTATCCAGTTTGGCTATGGCCTCCTTTAAAGGTCTGGAATCTGAGGCAGGTTCCACACTCAATACCGGAGCCAATACAGGAATGCCACCTTGACTGACAATTTGTCGCGCTGTGGCACTCGCTCCCGGTTCCGGGCGGGTGATCAGAATAATACGTCCAGCAAGGGCAATTGGATTCATGTGCATCAATAGGATTTCCTGATTCTTTTTTCTTCTCTTGTTGAATCGTGTTGGTTACAATGAGAGGCATTGCTCCACAATTTCCTGGGGAGGCGGTGAACCGCCTCCCCAGACC
>JAMOBH010000022.1:0-30312 GCA_039908085.1 Magnetococcus sp. YQC-5 | reverse complement strand
TATTTCAATATTTCAATATTTCAATATTTCAATAATTATTAAAAAAAAAGAGGGGGTCTGGGGGATTCATCCCCCAGGGTTTTGACTTTGATTTTTTTATAAATCTTCAAAACAAATCAATAAAGATGAAACCAAAAGCGAGATCTTGGAGGATGAATCCCCCAACATTTCCTCTTTAATTGATTAATAATTTCAGTCCCGACTTACGTGGGCAGGTTCATAATACAAATCTCAAGGAGAAAAATCGTGTCTCGTGTTGAAGTGGATGGTATTTTTGAAGAGATCGATGAACAACTGGAAGCGGAAAATGTAGCCAGATTGTGGATCAAGTATAAAAGTTGGCTGATTAGTGGAGTAATCATGCTGTTTATAGGTCTGTTCATCTATGTTGGATGGCAAGAGTATCAAAAGAAACGGGATAATGAGGTAGGGGAACGGTATTTGACAGCCATGGAAGCCCTGGATGCCGGAGACAAGGTAACGGCTCACCAGGGTTTGATCAGGGTCAAAGATCAATACAGTGATCATGGTTTTGCACAATTGGCTCGTTTTTCGGAAGCGCGCGCCCTGGCCCAGGAAGGTAAAAATGACCAGGCAGCCTTGCTGCTGGAGGAAGTTGCGGCCATGACCAAACCGCCGATGAAGAATCTGGCGATTATCAATGCGTCATTTGTCGTTGCTGATGATGCCAAACGGGCTTTGCGACGTTTGGGGAACATTCCCCAGGAGTCTGTTTTCAAGCCACATGCCCTGGAACTTGCGGGAGTTTTGACTGCGCGCCAGGGAGATCCCAAGGCTGCCTTGGCCTTGTATCGGGAGGCGTTGTCATTGAAACCAGAGGGGGGATTGCGCAAACGGTTGGAGCGACGCATTCAACGATTGGGGGAATGATCATGGCACGAAGGCCTAAGAGTGATATTTTGCCAGTGCTGAGCTATTGGGTTTTGATAGGCCTGTTTTTATCTGGCTGTGCAGTGCCCACATGGCTTGGAGGCAAAGGGGATGACAAGGGTGGAGGAAAAGGGGGAGAAAAAACAACCCAGTTTCAAGTTCCTGATCCAGGTCAGCCAACGGGCTTGCGTCAAGTCTGGCACCAGCGGGTGGGGAGCAAGCCGGACGCCCATTTCATGCACCCCGCACAATTTATTGTGACCCAGGAAGCGGTGTATGCGGGGACGTTTCAGGGTCGTGTGTTGAGTATCAACCCGAAAGACGGACAGACGCAGTGGTCGGTTGAGACAGGAGCCACCATCATGGGCGGGGTGGCGGTGGATGGGCAACGGGTCTATGCGGGCAACGAACAGGGAGAGGTGTTTGCCCTGGAACGGACTAGCGGCAAAGAGTTGTGGCGCATACGGGTCTCCACGGCTGTGGATTCGGCCCCCGGATTGGCGGATGACAAACTGGTTGTTCTCACTCTGGACAACCGTGCCTATGCCCTGGATGGCAAGACCGGACATCGGATCTGGGTTCATTCCACCCCGGCGGAATCATTGGTGGTGATGGGATCCGCCACGCCTGTGGCAGCGGATGGATTGGTATTTTTGGGGTATTCATCGGGAGAGGTGTTTGCGCTGAACAGTGGCACTGGGCAACGGGTCTGGTCAGACAATTTGCGCATTCTGGGCGGGACTGGCGAATTGGATCTGATGCAGGATGTGGATGCTGCGGTGGTGTTGTCAGAACAGCAAGGCCCCCAGGTGACTCCAAGGCGGGCGTTTGTGGTCAATCATCAGGGACGGATGATGGCCTGTTTTGCTGCGACCGGCATGCGGATCTGGGAGCGACGACTTTCTGTATTGCGTCAACCGTTGTGGTCCAAGGGACGGTTGTTTATCGCGGACATGGAGGGCAATCTGGTGGCCTTGAGTGGGGATGACGGTGTGGAGTTGTGGCGTGTCCGTCTCAGTGATGGCTTGTTGTCGTCACCGGTGATTTTCAAGGATCGGATACTGGTGGCGGATGATCAGAGCAGATTGTTTGCCTTGGATCCGACCAGTGGTCGTATTCTGGGGCGTGATCGATTGTCAGGCCCGATTGTGTCATTGCCAGTGGCCACGGATGAAGGCTTGTATCTGTTGACCAACTCAGGTGAACTGTCACGTTATGAATAACCGCTCACGCTCGAAGAATCGTCTCACATGGGGTCAGGGGTCGGGTCCATTGTTGGCCCTGGTGGGCCGCCCAAATGTTGGAAAGTCTTCACTTTTCAATCGATTGACCCGAACGCGGGATGCCTTGGTGGATGACACCCCAGGTTTGACACGGGATCGCAAGTATGGATCCGGGATGTGGGAACAGCATGCCTTTCGGGTGGTAGATACCGGGGGATTTGAATTTGACGCGCAGGATTCGGTTCTGGTGGGCATGCAAGAACAGGCCATGGTCGCGGTTGAGGAGGCGGATGTCATTTTGTTGGTGACAGACGCGCGGACAGGACCGTTGTCGGATGATTGGGAACTGGCGGAATTGTTGCGACGTTCCGGCAAGCGGGTGATATGTGTGGTCAACAAGGCGGAAGGGAAATTGGGTGCAGCCGGGACGGTGGAATTTCACGCCTTGGGATTGCATCCAGTGGTATCGATTTCGGCGACCCATGGCATGGGGATGGACGAGATGTTGCAAGCGGCTTTCGGGCCGTTGTCCCTGGAGAGCGTGAATGAAGAAGAAACACCCCCAGAAGATGACAGTGATGTGGTACGTATAGCCATTGTCGGGTGTCCCAATGCGGGCAAGAGTACGCTGATCAATCGGTTATTGGGAGAGGAACGCTTGGTGACCTCGGATCAGCCTGGCACGACCCGTGATGCGGTGGATACGCCTTTGATGGACAGCCAGGGGAGACGTTTTGTTTTGGTGGATACAGCGGGCATTCGACGCAAATCACGCATTTCGTTGCGCATAGAGAAATACGCGGCCATTGCCGCTTTGAATGCCATGGAGCGTGCCAGAAGTGCCGTGTTGGTGTTGGATGCGGTGCGTGGTGTTACCGAGCAGGATCAGCGGGTGGCCAGTTATGCCATGGATGCGGGATGTGGTTTGGTGTTGGTGGTCAACAAATGGGACGCCATGGCGCGGGGAGCGACTGCCGAGAAGGCGTTCAAGCAGGAGTTGGAGAGTGCGTTTCCACGTTGTGCCCATGTTCCGGTGATTTTTGTTTCGGCCCGGACCGGATGGCGCATGGATCGATTGTTGCCAGAGGTCTATCGGGTATGGGAGGCGGGTCGTCGGCGGATATCCACGGGCGTTTTGAATCGTTGGTTGGCGGATGTTGAAGCGGCCAATCCCCATCCCCGGACAGGAGGGCGTCCGGTCAAGATACGATTTGCCTCGCAGGTGCGGACCAATCCACCGACCTTGTTGTTTTTTGTCAACCGGCCAGATGCTGTTGAGGAGAGTTATCGCCGCTACCTGGAGAATCGATTGCGTGAGCAATTCGGGTTTCAGGGTGTTCCGGTGCGCATGACGTTTCGTGGTGGGGGTGAGAATCCGTATCTCGATAAAATCAAGAGCGGTGCGTGAAAACGTGATGGCTGTATCCTGCACCGACAGGCAGGAGATTCACAGAATGAGCAAGACAAAGGAGATTGTTGCTTCTCCTGGCGGATGACTGGTTGACGGATTGATTCGATAAGATGCTGTATCTGAAAAGAACCAACACCGTCAACCATCCCTTACTGATTATAACACGCCAGTGGATTTGACTTCGCTGCTGTATCCAAAAACCACCAATTCCGCCAATTTGGGTGGCGAACTTGATTTGTATGCATGTGCCAGCTTGTGATTCAACTCTTCCACCACATCTTCCGACTCATCCACCACCAAATCAGCATTGATCCATTGGGGATCTTCCGGCGGAACGCCTGTGTAATTGATGGTTTTGACATCTTTACGTTCACGTTCCAGGATGCCCATGGCCAACTTTTGCAGTCGTTCCACGTCATCATCGGAAACTCCGAACCGTTCCAACAAAGCCCCATTTCTGGCAATGGAATCCGCCTCCTCTATGGGCCGATCCGGGTTGAAACGACTCCACTCCTGAATCCATCGGACCCCCTCCTGAATACGCCCGGCGGCCAGACTGGTCACGATCAATTCAGCCAGCAAATTCAGATCCCCTTGGTTCTCCTTGTACAGCAGGTGATACTGTTCGCGGGCGTCAGAAAAACAACCCAACCGCGCCAGACAAGCCCCATATCCATGTCGCACATCGGCATTGTTGTCACTATGCCACAAGGCGTTCTTGAAATGCGCATGCATTTTCGCCTGATCTTCCTGCAAGGTGGCTGCCAAACCGAGCAAATAAAAGGCCCTGATCGGTTCTTGACGTCGATACCCCTGGACAACACGTTCCAACCGCTTCAACTCAAATTCAAAACGCTCCAGAGGGATCGGTGATGCCCAAATGCCTTGCAACCGCGACAAGACCCCATCCAGAATTTCATCAGTGTCAGTGTTGTTCATGGTTCTGCTCCTTTGGCATGGGACGCGCTCTTGGTCTTTGTGCTGACCAGAGATTGCAATCAATAATACTCCCTGTTCAATTTATCGGTTGCCGCCATTTTTCCTTAAGGAAAAAAAGGCCTCTGGAGCAAAAAAAGTTCACCTGATGGCCCCTGTCGCCACTTTCATCCGGCCTCCTCATATTTTTGCAACTGCTGCTGCATCCAGTCATCATGTTGTTCCATACCCAACCGCTTCTCTTCCGCAGCGGCCAGGGCACTTTCACGCCAGAATTTCTGCCGTTTGAGCGCGTCTGGAATGCGTGCCGCCACCCGTTGTCGCCAGGAGCCAAAACTGGCAGCCAACGCACCCCAACCCGGTTCCAGCCATCCATCAATCCGTTCTTTCAAAAGACGCGACAAAGCCGGGCTTTGCCCCCCAGTGCCCACAGCCACCATCACCCCTCCACGTCGCACAATCGCAGGAACCAAAAATCCACTGATTGATGGATCATCAGCTGAATTACACAACAGGCCGCTCTGTCCACATACCTGGGCTATGGATTGATTCAATGCTGACTCAGAAGTGGTGGCAAAAACCAACCATGGCCTGGGTTCCCGTGCCAAAATCTCCTGGGTGAAACATTCTGGCCAATGGCTTACTTGCCTGGTTGCAACCCAGCCCGCCACACACTCATCCAGGGTCGGAGCCACCACGGTTATTATGGCCCCACAGGCCAATAAACTTTCAATCTTGCGCCGCGCCACCCGCCCGCCACCAATCACCAACACCCTGCGTCCGGTCAAAACCAATTCTGCCATGTAATGATTCATGTTGTTTTTCCTTGCCAATGCTGTCTACACATCTGAATTTTGCGCATCTTTCTTAAAACGGGATGAACTGTTGGGGGGTCCAGGTGGAATCATTCCCCCTGGTGGGGGTTTGGGCGAGAACCACTATTAATCAATTTTACCAATATTTTCAAATTGTCCCGGCTTACATGGAAAGCCGATCTTTGCCTGCCAAATCAACCTGAACAGTTTATGTGATATTGAATCAGCCTGGACAGTTTATGTGATATTGAATCAGCCTGGACAGTTTATGTGATGTTTATTGTTGGGGCTTCGCCCCAAACCCCACCAAGGGCTTCGCCCCTGGACCCCACCAGGGGCGCTTCGCCCCTGGACCCCATCACTAACTCATCCCAACTTGCGTGGCCAAACTCATTCAATGAAACCAACGACCAAACCAACTCTCCGTTGACTCCTCAGACAAACGTGGAGCCATAAAATACAAAGAGGCCCCTGTTTGTTTCATAATGCCAGCCGTACGTTGCGCCTTCTCACCAAAACCCATGAAATAATCAACCCGTCCAGGACCACGAATAGCCCCCCCCGTATCCTGATTGACCGTCAAACGCAACTTGGAACTCCACTTGGCAAGCGCGCCATCCTCGGCAAATTCAGGCAATGTGACATAAATCATGCCTGGGGCACCTTTTGGAAAAAGATGCGCATCCGTAGCCATGGAACGCTCGCCCGTCAACGCCACACCAATATTGCCAAAAGGCCCCCCCTCAATCTTGCGAAAAAAGACATACGAAGGATTGGAGTTCAATACCCGATCCCTTTCTTTCGGGTTGTCCCGCAACCATTGACGCAAAACTGGCAAGCTCATGTTTTCACGGGTGATCTGTTTTTCTTCAATCAACAAAGTGCCAATGGAACGGTATGGCTGACCATTCGTGGCAGCATATCCCACACGCATGACAGAACCATCCGGCAACGATATCCGACCAGACCCTTGAATATGCAAAAAAAACAACTCAATCGGATCATCCACCCAAACCAGTTCCAAATGTTTGCCTTTCAAGACCTTGTCTTGATCAATCCTGGTACGATCATAATAAGGTCGCAACTGGCTCTTTTCGAGACGCCCCACAATCCGCTTGTCCTTGAAATCCGGCCACCATTCCGACAAATTGACCTCCACCAGATTGTGGGGACGCCGATAAATCGGATAAATATAATTCTTGGTAGATGTAAGCGAACCCTGCAACAGAGGCTCATAATAAGCCGTGGCCAGGACTTCACCTTGCTGATCACTACCAACTGAGCGAAACAAAAGATAATTTTTCTGTAAATGCTCATGAAAAGCCTCAGGGGCCATGGAACGGGCCGCCTGAGCCAGATCTTTACAACTCTTGGCCATAACCGAGGCCGTCACGACCATGGCACCAAACCGAACCGACGTTTCTGGTTTCAGAGCCGCATAATAACCGACACTCGCCTCCAGGGCATCGGCCCAGGAGGCGAGTTCACTATCTTGATTGAGGATTGAAGCCACTTGTGACCAGGACACCTGTGTCAGGCTGTTCTCCTCCGTGACTTTCTTTTCCGGTGGCGCAGAACAACCAGCAAGCACAAGGCAGACCATCATGAGCCATGCGCATGACAACAGATACCGGTGCAAATGATGGGACGGAAACAAGTTCACTGCACGCTTCTGGCCACTTCACCGGGCTGTTGCACAGCGGAAAGATACCAGTTCGGATTGGTGGAACCTGTAGGACGACAGAACGTCCAATACTCTTCGGCCTGAATGGGGCTATCGGGGTTGCCTTTCTGGATCAGGCCCACCACGTCTGTTTCGTATTCCACCATCTCGACCACAAAATGAACCGTGATCCAATCTTCGCCATTCTCCTGCCATGCCTCGGAAATTTCAGCGACAATAAAACGAATCTTTTCCACGATATCCCGACGTCCAGCGGCCTGACGATCCCTGGCCTGTTTTTCAATCATGAACCACATGCGCTCTGTAAGCAGAGGACGCAAACGATCCACACTCCAATTGCTCCAGGCCCCCTGAATTTGCTGATAGGCGGCTTTGGCTCCCTCCATGAACCGGGGTTCCTGAAAATTGGGATCCATGCGCATGATCTGCGCCACTCCTTGACTGACTTCGTCAAGCCCTGTGGCCCCCCCCTGGGGTGCGGAAAACCCAGTATAAGTGCTGGTTGATTGAAAATCCGAACCAGCGGCAGGGTTTTTCAAAGAGTCATAATGCGCACCCGTGTTGGTAGCCGGAATGGGTGCTGCGGATTGTTGTGATTTTTTGAAGCGGTTCCAAAGAAACCAGATCACCCCGCCGATGAGCAGAACTTCCAACAGACCAAAGCCACCGCCGCCGCCTCCGAACAGCATGGAACCCAACAGGCCCCCCAGCACCAAGCCTCCAATCCCCCCCATGAGGCCAGCACCCAACCGGGAACCACCTGAGGGAGAGGCGGGTGTGGATTGAGGTGCGGTTTGCTTCATTTCGGAACGTTGCGTGGCTTGATGTGGGGTGGAAAAACTCCGGGATCCCCTGGAGCCTACGGAACTGCCACCTCCGAACCGGGCTGCGTCGGCATCGTCCGGCAAGAAGAGCGTGGCCGTACAGGTCAGAAACAAAATCAGTGAAAACAGAGAGATCATACGTGTGGTATTCATTTTATCCCTTCATGGTTGATCGTGGTTGAAGAGCAAAAACTGTCATCTGAAGGCTCAGACGGTTTGGTCTGATGGATCGTGGCAGACCTGAGAAAAGCGGTCCAAAGCAATTCAGCCAAATGACGCACTTGAATGGATGAGCCGGTTTGTCGCAATCCGGCTTCCAGGTGCAACATGCATCCGGGATTGCTGGCTGCAACGGTATCTGCCCCAGAGGCGACGATGGCTTGCAGTTTATGTGTACGCACGTCCTGACTGCGTTTGGGTTCACGCAACAGATAATCTCCACCTGCGCCACAACAGGCAGCTGTTGTTCCTGGAGGCACGATTTCCCGACGATTGACGGGCAATGCATCGAGCAGTTTTCGTGGTTCATTAATTATACCCAATCCAAAACGGGTTTGGCAATGGTCATGATAAGCCACATGATCCAGGCCAGGAAAACCGAAGGGTATGGGATGCAATGCGAGTCGTTTGAGCAAGAAGGTGTTGAAATCAATTACCTTCTCTGAAAACTCCCTGGCTGGGGCAGCATAGTGGGGGTCGTCGGCCAGGGAACGGGCGTAACTTTGGACTGTGACCAGACAAATGGCACTATCGCAGACCACGGCATCCAGGGGAGAGGCGGCCATAAAGGCGTCGAGGGTCCGACGGGCCTGATGCAGAAATTTTTTGCGGTTGCCTGATTCCCGAAACGGGGCACCGCAACAGCCGAATCCATGCAAAAGCGTGACACGGGTTTGGGTTTGGGTCAACAGATTGGCTGTGGAGGGTGCTACGCCCGGATAAAACAGACGCGCCATGCAGCCACAAAGCAGGCCGACACGTGGCATGTCAGGATTTGCAGCCAAGGTGGGATCATCTGTGCGTGAGACTGACCGTTGAAAATCAGGAATGGGATCGTTTGGACGTGATGCAGGCAGCAGGGCTTCCAGACGGGCCAGATACGGCAGACGAGGCAGGATCCAAAGGTGTCGGATCCATTGTTGCAAACCGGACGTTTGGTAGAATGCAATCAAACGTGCTGCCATGGCTGTCAGACGATGACTCGAAGTAATCCAGTGGAGCAATCGAATGATAAGAAGTGGTTGCAGTGGGGTAAGATTGCGGGCCAACAGGGTCAATTTGGCGGGTCGAACCCCGGCTGGACAGACTGTATGACAGGCGCGACAGAGCAGACATCGGGAGAGGGCAATGGAAGCCTCTTCAGGGGTGAGTGTCCCGGATGCCAAGGCCAACACAATGGCGACACGACCGCGAGGTGATTCGGTTTCATCGTTATCGATGCGATAGGTGGGACAGACCGGCAAACAATATCCACAATGGGTGCAGATATTGGCGTTTTTGAATGGATTGGCTGGATTTTCCATGAGATCAAGGAATCAAGCGCGCCTGGCAAACAAAAAAAACACATGCATGACCCATCCATCCTGGACTATTAAAAAGGTGAGTGGTTCAGGGGCGATTGACCGCCCCGACACCATGAACAGATCACGCCTGAACGCTGATCCGGTTGTTGCTTGGTTTGGTGGACTGCTCCATGATTTCCTTCACAGGGAGTTTGGCCGCTGCTGCGGTTTTGGTCGATGGCTGAACCGAAGAGCGATTCATGACGAGTTGCGATTTGGGCGCGGTTGCACTGGGTTTGAAAGAACTGTTCGCGGAAGAAACAACAGAAGTTTGTGCCATACTGATTGCTCTCATGATCTGGTTGAAGGTCACTGTGAAGTAACGGGAGTTCCCACGCCTGAATCATCTTCAGACGCTGGGGTTGAATTCGGAGTCCAATCATTTTGAATGGAATCCTGCTGTGTATTATCAGAAGTCGGGGTTGAAGGGGAGGTCCAATCATTTTTAATGACATCCTGCTCAGTTTTATTATCTGGCGCATCTGCCCTGGATGGACGACGATTGGGATCAGGGGCACCATTTTGCGGTGGTGCGGGGAGAAACACGGTTCTTTTCTCCTCGATCTGATAAAGATGATAAAGACGTTCACTAACACCGTTGGTCAAGAAACGGACAGGTCCGGCACTGCCATAAAAGCCTGTGGATCTGGTAAAGCCCTGATGCCATTCGACCCCGCCCAATCGTTGATCACGCAACAGTTGGGCAAGAATGACGATGCTGTCATAAGTCAACATGGAGAGTGCGGGAATGGGGGTCACGCCGAGTATTTTTTGACAGATGGCATTGAAATGATCCCGGACCGTTTGGTTGATATCGCAAAAGGTTCCACCCAGGAGAAAATCGGTCTCTTCCAGGAGTTCGGGACGGTTCCAGAGCGAAGCCCCCAACAGGGCGATTCCAGGTGAACGAATATTGAACAAGGAGGCTTGTGAAGCGATTTGTCTGGCCTGTTTGGCTGTAGTGGGCAAAAAGAGGGCCTCGAAATCAACCAGGGGTTCCAGATTTTTTTCTGAGCGCGGTGCTGGACGATCCATGGGATCCAGGGCACCGGTTTTGGGAGCGGCCAAACGGGCCTTGACAGCATCCGGATCCAGATGCACCAGCATCTTGATGGCTGTGGAAAAATCGGTCTCCTGTTCCGGGAAGAGGACGGAATGGGTGATCTCGCCCCCCAGAGCCATGAATTCATCGATAAAGGTTTGGGCCTGGAGTTGGCCATAATCCGTATCTGCGGCCAGGATGGCGACACGACGCAAACCGGCATCCTTGAAGGCATGGCGGGCCATGATCCGGGCCTGGGAGTCGGGTTGAAAGGCATTCAAATAGACCGCCCCTCCAGCGGCGAGGATTTCCTGCCTGGGATTCAAGGGCATGATGGGGATGTTATGGGCAGCGGCGGTTTTGGCAGCGGCGATGGCTTCGGGGTGAAAAATGGGACCGATGATGATTTTGCTGCCGCGTGCGATGAGATTTTTCACGGCGGCCTGGGCTGATGCAGCGGACCCCCCGCTGTCAGCGACTTCGAGGTGGATGTTGACATCGCGATAATCGGCCAGGGCTTTTCTGGCGGCCATGATGAGGTTGGTCCCCATGGAGGCTGAAGCACCGCTTAATGGAATCATCAGACCGGCCACGAAGGAATCTTTGGGATTGGCGTCATTGGCCAGACGGAGCATGGCTTCGGTATTGACCAGGGTGGAGAGGGAAGCTTTCTGCCAGTGGAGATGGGCTTCTTTTTCTTCGCCATCGGCTGCGGCGCGATCACCCAGCACCAGATGGATGAATGGAAGCAGTGCGGAAGAAGGGGGTTGGCGGTCGAGCAGGGTTTTGAGTTGATCCCTTGACAACGGTGCCAATGCAAGAAAGAGTTCACGGATCTGATCAGGAGCCGAGGGTGTGGGAGGTGTTCGTTGCAAGTAGCTCCTGGAGGAATGGTGCCTGGAATCTTGCAGAAAGTCATTGATCAGGCTTTGCCAGGGGGATTGTGTATCCGATGGATCCAGGGGCACGATCCGGGCAGGAGAGATCGTGCCGATCTGATTGGAATTCTGGTCATGGCCGGTCTTTTGCGAGTGTGGGACAGTAGAGTCCCCGGCGACCGCCAGAGCAGGCATCCAGGCCAATGCGCAGACGCAAAGCATGAGGGATGCCCAATGGACACGCCACAAGCTTGAAGAAAACGGTCCATGAGTCGTGATCGAAGCCATCATAGTGAGAAAAAATCCATGAAAGAGCATGCAACTTCACTTGGAAAATTATACATCATTCCGACACCGATCGGCAACCTGGAAGATATGACCTATCGTGGAGTTCGTCTTCTCCATGAGGTGGATCGCATTTTGGCCGAGGATACCCGACGCACGCGGATACTGTGTGATCATTATGGAGTACGGACGCCTGTGACACATTTTGATGATCACAATGCCATGCGATTGCTGCCGGGATTGTTGGATGAATTGGCACAAGGTGTTGTTATGGCACTTGTTTCTGATGCCGGGACACCTGGGATCAGCGATCCTGGATTGCCTTTGATCCGGGCTGCGTCGGAGATGGTCAAGGTGGAGGCATTGCCTGGGGCATCGGCGATCACGACGGCCTTGTCCGGGAGTGGATTTGTTTGTGATCGATTTGTCTTCGAGGGATTTTTGCCACGCAAGGGAGTGGAACGACGTCGGCGTTTGGAATCCATGGTGCAAGAAGATCGGACTGTGGCTTTTTTCGAGTCCCCGCAACGATTGTCAGCGACCTTGGCTGATCTGGTGGAGACGGGTGCCGGGATGCGCTCGGTGGTGGTGGCGCGGGAATTGACCAAAATGTTTGAGACCATGTATCGAGGAACGTTGCTGGAAATAGCCGAGCGGTTGCAGGTGGAGCGGGTACGAGGTGAGATTGTGGTCATTCTGGAGGGGAAAACATGGACGCCTCTGTCGTTGGAGCAGGCCGGCGAGATGCTGGATGCGGCCTTGGCCGGAGGCATGAGCATGCGGGATGCCACCCGGTATCTGGCTCCCCAAACCGGACTGCCCGCCACCGAACTTTACAGGATGGCTCTGGCGCGTCGTTTGACTCCTGCTTGTACGCAGGATGTTGTGGATGAAAAAAAATCGGATCAATCAAGTTAAGGAAATCCGGTCGCCTGTTTCATCAAACGGGTCAAACGGGTCAAGCGATCACAGCTTCGACGTCCGATACCATTCCACCATGGCTGCCGAGATCTCCGAGGATGACGGCCACAAACCGCGCCTCTGTCCTGCATGCTCCTGATAGTCAGCCAGATTTTCTGGTTCTGGCAGTACAGGTATGCCGTGTTTCAAAAACAACAACCCTTCTTTGCCAACCGGCATGGCCCGCACAAACGAATCGGCTTCATCAAGGGCCAGCCGCAAGGCTTGCGACACGGCAGCGGCATCCACCGGTTCAAGCAGGGACAAGTCGGCGTAATCATCTGCACGATAGCGGGCGTTGCGGCGGATTTCTGTGATCAGGCTTTCTGGTGAATAGCCTGGATCTTTGGCAACCGTTGCCCAAATCACTGCGCCGAGCGGCAGGTGTTGTTCATGAATGTAGAGGAGATCCAGTATGTCTCGCGGTTCACGCCTGCCTGCTGCCGCCAAAGCCTTGTTGGTGGCCAGATCAATCACGTGCAATCGATAACCAAAAAAATCATCAGCGACCGTTGGAAAAAATCTATAATCACTGTCACGTACCCATTCCAGTTTTGTGCTACCTCCCCGCCCCTGCACAATGACGGCATGAATACCTGGTTGTCGCCGCAACCAATAAATCGTAAAACCTTTTTCAACCAATAACTTGATATCAAGTGCCGAGGCAGAGGCGACACTTTCCTCCTGATCGTGAAAAATATCAATATCATCAGAAAAACGCGGGCCATACCGATTCAATACACTTGCACCGGCAACATAGCTTTCTGGATTTCCATGTGATGCCAAAAGCACGAGAATCGCGCTTTGCAGTTCAGAAAGCGGCACGGCATGCCTCTTCGATCTGTATTGCAAAAGAGCGGGTTGTCAGGTTGCCCTCACGTCGCAGACACTCAGAAACAACCAATGCCTGGGCAATAGTCGGTTGTTCGCTTGGTTGTCGACTCCAAAGTGACTGGGTGCCGAATTTCTGAAAGGCTTGATGATACAAAGATGCCACCTCGTCGGGTGCCACGCATCCAGAACCCAGTTCTTTCAGTTGTTCCAAGCTGAGTCGATCCGCATGCGGATGATCATCAAGTGTGACATGTTGCATCTTTTTTGGCTTCCCATTCTAAACGCCATTTTTGCTTTGATGCGTCGAAAAGCAATGGCATGTGAAGTTTCCTGCTCGTATCAGGGAGCCAGGGGGATGATCCCCCTGGTGGATTTTGGGACAAGAGCCACTAAACCAACCATCCCAAGATCATCGAGGGTTTTAGTATCCAAACGGCATGGGCATGGGAGACATCATCCGTCCGAAACGCCCCATGGTGGAATCGATGGCCATGACCATGGCCTGGATGTTGCCATTGAGAAAACGAACCTCTTGCTGAATGCCTTGCTGGATCCGATGAATTCCTTGCTGGAGACTGAACAGAGCCTGCGAAGGTGATGCCTGGTTGATGGCCTGATCATAAGCTTTTTGATCTTTTTGCAGCGCGGCAAAGGCATCCGGGGCAAGGGAGGCTTGCACCATGCCCCTGCGCAACACATCGGAATCCTGTTTGAGTCGACCTGTCAACACGAAGATGTCGGCAACAGCCTGCTTGACCTCCGGCGTGTTGGCAGCCTGGTTGGTCATGGTCAACACGGCGTCAAGATTGGCGAGAATCGAACTGAAATGAGTCAAATCCTGCTCACTGAAACCCAACCCCTGCAAAAACGGATTGGAGGCCCTGGCTGTTCCGAACATGGCGTCGAGTCCGGGCAGCAGGACCATGGCCATCAGGAGTACCACCACCATTCCCAGACGGCGAAAGAGACGTTCCATGCCTTGGATGCGTCGTTCGCTGGCAGCCAGGGCATTGGTCAAAGCTTGAATGGATTGTGCAAGTTGTTGGTTTTGATCGATTTCGTTCATTTTTTTCCTGTTATGATCTGTTATGTTAGTTGTTAGACACAGACTTTGTCAAAGTTTTGTGTAGAGTTTACATGACGTTGTATTTAAAGGTATAGGATTTTTTTTGCAACAGCATTTTTTGTTACTCTCACGACGGCCACAGTTTTCATCACTCCATGGAGTGTGGTATGGTTTGGCATCTCCCCAATGCACATGCAATACGGCATCATTGGAATAATGACAGACCTCCCCCTGACACGACTGTAAAAAGGAGACCCCATGATTGACCTTTCCGTGGCTCGCTTGGTTCACCTCCAGTGGGTATTGACACTCGAAGCCACCATTTTGAAAGGCCGAACCGATTTGATTCTGCATACGCATGACACCTGCGAATTGGGCAGATGGCTGTATACGGTTGGTCACAAAAAATATGGCGAATTTCCAGAGATGGCCCAGTTGGAAAAACAACACCGCGCCTTTCATCTCTCTGCGGAATCCATGGTGGCGTTGTTTGGACAAAATAAATTTGTCGAGGCAGACCTGTTGCTGGAAAATCTCAAACAGGAGAGCAAAGACCTCATTTTTCTTCTGACGTTGATTGAATACAGACTCTTGAATCGCACACTGCTGGACGACATTTTACACCATCCCCTCAAAACGTTGCGCGGATTGATCTTTGGCGGGTGAAGTGTTTGATCAAGACCTTGGGGGGCGGTGAACCGCCCCCCAATACCCCCCACCCTTTTTTTTTAATTTTTTAATTTTTTAATTTTTTAATTTTTTGTTTTTAAATATTAAAAAAAAAGAGGGGGTCTGGGGGATTCATCCCCCAGGGTTTTGCTGTTGACTTTTAGAGTAAAAGACATCAACTTGAGGTTGGATATGGCAACTTTGGCGTCGTGGATTTGGAATCCCCTGTTAAGTCTTATTTATCTGGAACTGGGGATTTTATTTTTATTGTTAACTGGCGCGGTGGCATGGAAACGTTCGTTTGGTGTTTTCTGGGGGATCTGGCGACAAAAAAAAGAGGATGGGTTCAATCAGGAACGGGACATTCCCCACACTCAAGCGTTGTTTACCGCCATTGCGGCTGCGGTTGGGGTAGGCAATCTGGCTGGGGTGGGAACAGCCATACACCTGGGCGGACCAGGTGCTTTGTTCTGGATGTGGATATCCGCAGTGTTGGGTGTTTCTTTTCGGATGTGTTCCACCTATCTTTCCATCAAATTTGGCCCGAAGGATCCTGAATCTTTACTCTTTGCCACCCCCATGTCCTATCTGGAGAGGTTTTTGCCGCCTGCATGGCGTTTTGTTGCCACGGCATTGGCGACCTTGTTGCTGATCAAAGGGTTGTTGACAGCCAATCTGATTCAGGTCAATTCCGTGGCCCATGCCATGACCACAACTTTTGACATTCCCGCCTGGATGGTGGCTGTGGTGATGGCTGGGACAGTAGGCGGCGTGGTTCTGGGGGGCTTGAAGCGAATCGTGATCATCAGCACAGCTCTCGCGCCCTGGATGGTCATGGGATATATGCTGTTGGGGGGGATGGTGCTGCTTGCGGATCCCTTGCGAACCTTGGATGCCTTGGGTGCGGTGTTCAAATATGCCTTCACGCCCTATTCCCTGGGTGGAGGGGTGGCCGGATATGCAGTTTTGACTGCCATGCAATTTGGAATTTCCCGTGGGGTATTTTCCCACAACTCTGGAATGGGAGTGGCACCGTTTCTCCAGGGAGCCAATACCGATCACCCGTCGCGCGGGGCATTCATGGCAGCTTTGGTTCCCATGGTGGATACCCTGTTGGTCTGCACCATCACAGGATTGGTCGTGATTTCAGTCGGGGATTGGCTCGACCTGACCGGTGCCCAGTTGACGGTCTCTGCGTTTCAGGAGACTCTGGGGCTGTTCGGAAAAGTGGCGGTTTCCATGGCACTGGTGATTTTCGCCTTTACCACCATCATCGGATGGTCCTATTATTCCGAACGGTGTTTCGAATATCTGGGAGGCCGCAACCTGTTGGCTTTTCGTTGGTTTTTCACTGCGGTCACTTTCGTCGGCCCTTTTTTCCCTGTAGCCCTGGTTTGGTCCTCCGGGGATATCCTCATTGGATTGATCGTTATATTGCATATGGCTTCAATGACCTACATAGTCTTGCAACACCTTCCCACCCTGCGGAAAGACCTTCAGGTTACATCGCGGGACTTGAAACTTAAAACTTTAGAATAATCAACACCAAGACCTTGAAAAACAGTAAATCGCTCAGGGTTTTGAGTGACACCCCTCACAAACAAGGATAAAAATCATGAATCTGAACGATTTTTCATATTACTTTTGCGTAAAAGGGAGTCAAGGTGGACTGTTCAGCATTACATTTGAGTTTCTTTCAGAGAGTCCGACAGAAACTCCTGTGGTTGAGTTCAAAAAAACCGTCAAAGCGGATTTTGAAACACTTGAATCAATGCTTGATGATTTGTTTTTGGGAGGAGGCCCTATCAGCCAAGGAGAAAAAATTCCAAGCCTGGTTGACAGCCCTTCCAGCATAGATACGGGTTTTGATTATAAAGGCGAACATGCATCGTCGCTATCATCCCGTTTATGTTGTCGCATCAAAAAAAACACGACCGATCATGTCTCGCCCATTCTCAAGCTTGAAATTCAGGCAGAACATGATCTCAATGTACAAATGTTCACAAAGATTATTGATTTGCCAGGATTAAATATAAGCAATCAAGCAGCCAATGAAATCGAACACCTGCATCAAATATTAAGCATGGGGAAAGAGATCGACCCAAAAAAACTTCTTGATCTACAATAATATTTTTTACCATGACAGATCCAACCCTTATTTCTCTCAATCTGCATGGTTTCTTATCCTGTCAAGTTGACCATGGGATTGGCCACCAATACTGGCACTGACAAGCCTCCCTGGCTTGCTGTGTCACATGCATCTGTTGCATTTTTTGCCTTCCAGTTGACAGCCATGGCTTGCATTAGTTGCCCCTGATGATGAAAAATGATCCCATCGCCTTTGCTTCTTGTTCACTGTTCGGACCAGGGGTCATCGTCTGCATGAATTGTCCTGCTGCAAAAAGAAGGCCGTAGACCAAAAAAACAATTTCATCAACACCATCACCATACAGGAATACAATCCATGAAAAAATCCATAACCCTGCTGGCTCTTGCCTCTGCGATCATGCTTGGCTCCATCCAACCAACGCATGCTGCTGGTGGTTGGTTGGGCGTTCATCCGGAACAACCACGAGGTGTTCAGGTAGGCGATATCATCAAAGACAGCCCAGCAGACAAATCCGGTTTGCTGCGCGGGGATATCATCCTGCGCTTGAATGATCATGAATTGTTCAATGTTAGCCAATTTTCCATGGAAATCTATCGCCTCAATCCTGGTTCCGAGGTAACCCTTTCTGTACAACGCAACGGCGAAATCAAAGAAATCAAGGCCAAACTGGATAATGGCGCAGGTCATGTCCAAGCTTTTCCCGGACTCGGAACGCCTCGCATGCCAGAGGTCCAATCCCCGTTCTCTTTCAATCGCGCCCCTCTGCAATCCAGACCACCCGGATCAGGGTCCATTGGCCAGGGTCACACCCACGATTACCAGACCCGCATGAAAAGTGCCTGGTCCATGCTTGAAGCCTATGATCGCATCGCCGAAGAAAAGAAATTGGGCGAACCGGGCAAGCAAACCAGCAGTGAAATCCGCGCCATGCTCAATCAATCCCAACAGTTCCTCAACAAATTCCAGATCAATGAGGGGGTATCTTTGTTGGATCGGGCTTACAACAAGGTCCAGGACGCGCTGATTCAATTGCGCAAGGGAGAAACGCTCTATCAGACCTTGAACTTTGCCACCCCGGAAGCCGAATATATCTATGAATTGGGTCGCAACAATGTCTTTCAAATGTTATTGGAACAGGGATTGAACTCCCAGGGGATTGGCAATGAGAGTTCCACTCAAATCGCCGAGGCACGTGACTTGCGGGGCAAGGCTGAAGAAAACGCCTTGAAAAAAGAGTTCAAAAATGGCATCGAACAACTCGAACACTCAACCACCCTTTTGATCGAGTTGTTACGCAAGGCAGGCCTGGACATTCCGTAGTCCAAAACCTTGGGGGGCGGTGAACCGCCCCCCAACCCCCCCACCCTTTTTTTTTAATTTTTTTTAAATTATTAAAAAAAAAGAGGGGGTCTGGGGGATTCATCCCCCGGGGTTTTGCTTTTGACTTTTCTCTTTGCCAGAAAAATATTTTGCTTTTATTCTGCTGGTTCAATGCTGCCTTGGTCGCTCATTTTTTTGGCCAGTTTTTGCTTTTTTTGGGCCAGTTTCTCTTCAGCGCGCGAGACTTTTTTTTCACATTTGAGCGATTTTCTCGAATGTTTGATGGCCTTTTTGGTTTGATCCAATTGGGCCTTGATTGCTTTTTTTTCTTCCCTTAATGCGTTCAACTGTTCCAGAGTTGTCATGATGTTTACCTGCCCCCAAGGGCTCCTCCCTCGTTTTTTTGTATGATGATAGATACGTGCAGTCGAATATTTGCTGAGTTGATGCGGATATCATTATACGGCATGCAAAATATACGCCATAATGAAAGCTTAAGCCCCAACTCAGACAGGTATGAATGATGGACAGAGTCCGTCAAATGGCTTAATATGCAGGTATGCCATACATGCGACCTCTGGCGGATTGATGTTATTCTTGTTTGTGGAGTGCTGAAAAAATGCGAAAATTGTGCCGTCTCTCCAACCTCTCCCAGGGATCCCCCCTGTTGGCGATGACCAGTGCGGTGGCTTTAGTATTTGGCACTGTGGCATGCGGTGGAGGCAGCAGCAGTCACAAGGCCACTTCCGCTCCCAGCACAGACACTTTGGCTGTTGCAAACAATAATAGCACTTCATCCAATCCTCCATCCGTACCTGGCCAGTTGAATGGCAGTGTAGTCGATGGCTGGATCGCAGGGGCTTTTATTCAATGCATTACTGGCAACAAAAAAGTCAATATTGTCAACATCAAGAACAACCAGTCAATCACCTCTGCTGAAGGTCAATTCGCTTACGACGCAGCACTCCAATGCGATCAAATCGAAGCCTCTTCGAGCAATACCGGTTCGACCTTGGACACCTTGACCGGCCAAGACCCGCAAATGACCTTGTTGGGACCGGCTCCGACAGAGGCATTTCCATCCCATATCAGCCCGTTGACCACCATTATCGCCTTGACCCCTGCCAATCAACAGTCCGAATTGATGCAGATACTGTTTGGCGACAGATCGAAAAAACTGACAGATGTGAGCAGAATCCATCCGTTTGGCAAAACAGATGGAGCCGATCAAGTCATGGTGGCTCAAGTGGCCAAACTCAATACTGTTGTATCTCAAACGTATCTGGCATTGGTTCGGATGTATACCAGCATCACAGCCAAAAAGTTGGATACGGAACAGGCCACTGCTTTTATGGGTTCCCTTGCTGCTGCCATGGTCACGCATGGCGCATCGCTGCTTGAGAATGCTGTTTCTGCCACATCGATGACCAATATCATGAATCTTGCAACCAACGCATTATCGCCAACCGTGACAACGCCTGACGTCAAAAAGCAGATGCTGGCATTGGTGCCCATTGCGATCAAAACCGTGACCCAAACCAATGCAGACTTGTTGACGATACTGGAGAACACCATCCAGGCCAAAAAAGATTTGGCCCTGCTGCTGGACCCACTCCATGGAGATTACAAGCCTGATTTCAAAAACAGGATCCACGCTGCGGTTACGGATGCCTCCATCTCCAACGCCCAAAAAATCGTTCAGACATCCGGTGTCATTGACCCGGTCGCAGCCATGAATGCCTTGGCGCAACTCTCACCCTCCAAGCCGAGTGACAGTGGCTCCCCCCCTTCCACGCCAAGTGACATCAACACGGCACTTGGGACTTTGTGCGACACGACATGTCAAAACCAAGTCAACAAAATTTTGACAATCAAGGGATTGGCTTGTGCAAACAATCAAATCACCATCGGCACGCTTCGTTCTCAAACCGTTTCTTATGAATCCAACGGTCAGTTGCGCAACACCGTCACTAACGTGGATAACAAGGATCTGGTTATTTCATGCGCCCTGCGGGGGTATACCAATGCAGATGGAACAGGCACCTTGGAAGAAAAAAAGATCTACGAAAGCAAACTGTTTTTGTATTTTTTCGATGTGACCCATGGCAGGATGATCAATGCCACACTGCTTCCAGTACAGGTCACCTTGACTGGAAACTCCCCCCCCAACGTCATACCATCCGCCGTGGATATCTCCATTCCGGCTGGTGCGATTTTGTCTTTCACAGCCAAAACCAACAGTTTGATACTCAATGCCCTGCTCTCCAATGTGGCTCAGGATGCCAATCTGGTCGTCAGTTCAAATCAGGGATCCCTGCAAGTTGATGCCAATAAATTAATTGATCTCATTCGCAATAAATATGGTGCCAATAATATACCTTATTTAATTGAACCGGCCAGCACATATCAGTTTGAACTGGGCCTTGGTGATATTGATTTGGGATTTGTGGGGACTTCGAGCCTGAACAACCTGCTCCCAAGTGGAACTCACGTCTCTGGACACGCGATACAAGGCCGTTTTGTCACGAATTGAACCTCATAAAAAAACCTTGGGGGGCGGTGAACCGCCCCCCAACCCCCCCACCCTTTTTTTTTTATTATTTTTTTATTTTATAACAAATTATTAAAAAAAAGAGGGGGTCTGGGGGATTCATCCCACAGGGTTTTGCTTTTGACTTTGATTTTTAAATATGGGAGAGGAAGACCATGATGGAATTTCCGGATGGCACTCTTGCCATAACCAATACAACCAAAAGCAACAACACGATCAATCCCACGCTCAAATGATCATTTTTGCGACGCAAGCGTAAGGCATTCAATATCAAGCCACCGATGCCCACCAAGAGAGCCAACCACAAAAAAAACCAAGAGAGGGTCATCACATCGAGATCCCACTGCTTTTCAATACCGGGATCCATGATCCTGTGAAAAAAAGTCTTGCCTGGTGGTTTGGCCAGATCCACAAAATAGAGACTCATACCGAGAAACAAATAACCAACATATTTACACCACAACAATGGATTTCCAGATGGATTATATGCGGTCATCCGTCGATTTTTGCGTTCCTGAGGAACTTTTTCTTTAACAGCCATGCTCTTCTCCAAGTATGTTCCGTGATGACAGATTTTGATTGGAAATGGATACCAGAAAGACATGGAACAACTTTGTCTTAGCCTTCAACACAAACGAAAGCCCTCATCTACTCAGCCGCGCCAGAAAAATCTTGGTTGCCTCTAACCTCTGTTGTTTTCATGACACCAATCTCAACAATAAAAGTCTTGCTATCATGCTGATGTTCAGGTCTGTCAGTGACTTTCTTGCCATAGGAGACCACCCTGACTCGTCTGGCATCCAGTCCACCTTCGTCAACCAGAAAACCGGCCACGGCCTGAGCTTCCACCATGCCAGCCGCCCATGGATTCAACAAGCCGGCCAAAGGGGGAGGAGGTGAAGCATCCGGCAAACCGATCACCTGGATTTCGTTGCGCAACCCCAACAACAAGGTTGCGATCTGACTCAATTTCAACTTGCTATCTGGATGAATCTCCAAGGTCTTTGGCTTGAACAGCACTTTTTTGGATAAACGCAGAAAAATGCCTGATTCGGTTTCCTTGATCTCAGCCTCGCCATTGTCCACCATATTGTCAACCATCAACTCGATTTTTTCAATCAACTGCACCAGCTTGATTTCCTGCTGAAAATCTATCGCCACCAAGGTGTCTCCACCCACCGGGTTGACTTGCTCCGATCTGTTCTGACCAAAAGCGTTTTTCATGGTGCCTTGCAACTGTTTAAACTTGGTTGCGTTGACCGTGGACATCGAAAACAAAATCACGAAAAAGCACAACAACAGCGTTGCCATATCCGCCCATGAGATGAACCAGAGCGGTGTGCCTTTTTTGCAGGTTGGACATTTTTTGGCCATCTGGGAAGCATCCTTGTACTCAATCTTTGCCTGTCACAAAAAACCAAGAACCTTGCACGTGTGCTATACTATTTGCTCACGTTGACTGCGTGACAAGGCTGTGATGAGAGATTTCTCCAGGATGCGTGGATTGACTCCGCGTTGGATGCCTTGTATTCCATCCATGACGAGTTCATAAATGACGGCCTCGTGTGTGCTATAGTGATGCAATTTGATACCAAATGGAATCACAAGCATATTGGCCACAATGGCTCCATACATGGTGGCCAGCAGTGCGGTGGCCATGGAGGGACCGATGGAGTCTGGATCGCTCAAGTTGGAAAGCAACTCCACCATACCGATCAGGGTTCCCACCATGCCCATGGCCGGTGCAGCCTCACCCATGCTTTCAAACATAACCAAACCCACATGATGACGGATTTGCATGTATTCCTGTTCTTTGGTCAACATTTCACGCAAAAACACAGGATCAACACCATCCACACAATACGTGACCGCAGTTTTGAGTACAGGATGGTTGATCTGCACCTTCTCCAGGGAAAGGATACCTTCCTTGCGTGCAATGTTGGAGCAGTTGATGATTTGTTCGATGATTTCTTTGGGATGTTCCTTGGGAACCTTAAAAAGCTTCATCATGATACCCATGGTATTCATAATATCTGTCATATTAAACTTAACAAAAGTACTACTTACCAATCCACCAAACACCACAATAAAAGCATGCGAACTCCAAAAGAGGGTGATATTGCGGCCCATCAAACCCAACACAATCAACGAAGCGATAAACAAACCAAAAATGGTGGCAAAGTCAAGTTTCATGTTTTGTATTACACCCCATATCCACGGATCAAGTGATTTTGGCATATATAGCCACGCCAATCAAAGATGCATGCAAAATTTCGGCCAATATTTTTTTTGGGGGGGGAGGTGACTTGCTGTGGATGCTCAAAACGGAATGGGGATACAAAAACAGGATCTTCAGGCAAAAAGGCAAAAGCAAAAAAGTCAAAGGCAAAAGAAAAAAATCAAAGGCAAAACCTTGGGGGAAGAATCCCCCAAACCCCCTCTTTTTTTTTAATGATTTTAAAAAAACTTGAACACTGGAAAAACCGCAATAAGGATTTTTTATCGGGATGGGGTGGATTTGATTGTATCACTCATTTCACGACTCCATATATCCAACGCCTTACTCATTGCCTCAGCCAATGATTCATATTCCTCAGGGTTGGAGGCTTGCGTGATGATATGAGAATGACGAGTGAAAAGTTGTTTCCCCTTGCCATCGAACAAAGTCCATCGGGCATCCAGAATCACTTGTCCCGTGGCATCCGGTTCGAAACGGTTCATACTCGCAGCCACACGAAAATTCGCAACCTCATTGCTACGCTTGGGCAAGATCATCACCCGTTCCGAAGGCAAAAGACGCGCAAGGTTTTCCATCAGGACGCGACCAATATCCTCCTTGAGATCCCCGGCCCATTGCGCCATCCGGTTCAGACCCAAACGATTCCCTCCGGTCCGGGTCACCATCTCTGGACGATTGAGATACTGAGGAATTTCCACAGGTTCAAGTTCCACCACCAGACCCTGTCCAGCCTGCTGCACCCGGGTCTGTGGAGGCTGAACCAGCGAAGTCAACAGAAAAAAACGGGTTGGTGGCGAGGGTTGTCCTGGGCAGGCGGTCAAAAACAGAGCCATCAAAATCCACGACACCGCCAAAAATCCGTGACGCCAACCACCACTCCTGGGACGCCCCGACCAATGACAGGAATGAAAAGAAGGAGACGTTTCTACAGCATCACGCCCCCGATCAAAACCCTCCTTGGGAGAAACTTCCTGGGGAGGCGGCTCACGGCCTCCCCAGACCCCTCCACCCTTTTTTTTTAAATTTTTGATTGGAAAAAAGGAAACGATCCGATCAAAAAGGACTATGAAACTGCCAAAATAATGCATTAACGACCTCCCTCTTTTTCCTTGCCAAACAGCAAAGATTCTGGTTTGCGTTCCAACAAATCAATGAAACTGCGTACGGAACGAGCCGCCGACGCCAATTCCCGTACCGCCTCCACCATGCCATAATGAAGCGGTGCCTTGGGTCCAATGAGACCATCCACCTTGACCAGAGTTTCCTCCAACTGTTGCAAAGTGGCTGTGGCCGCACTACTGGTCCGCACCGCCCCAGAACCAAGGGCATCCACTTGTTGCTGAAGATTTTTCACCAATCCACGCACCTCGACCAAAGCCTGAGCAGCAGAACGAATGGTCTCCATGGTTTCAGGGGCATTGACCGTCCGATTCGCCCCCTTGAGGGTCTCATGCAGCTCCCGACCGATCCCTTCCAGGGGCAACGTCTGAACTTTTTTCAGAAAATCCGTCAATGAAGCCGTGATCTCGTCCAAACTGGTAGGAATGGTGGGCAGTTCTTTGTAAAGATGCTGTCCGCCCCCCAACAACGTAATCGGTGTATTGGGATGCAGATCCAATTCCACAAAAAGCTGACCCGTCAAATAACTCCCCGTTTTCAATTGCGCCCGCAAACCACGTTTTACCAGAGTTTGCAGAAATTCTTCTGGCTGCTGCTGACGAATGGCCTGCACGCCCTCGGTCGTGATTTCGATCACCCGTTCCGGTTCAATCTGCACCAGAACCGGAATCCGAAACGTGCTGGATTCAAAGTCGAATTCCAACCGGATATCCGTAACCTTTCCCACCTGAATACCGCGAAACTCCACCGGGGCATCCACGTTCAATCCGCGCACCGAACCTTTGAAATACAAGACAAATATCAGCTTCTTGGTATAGGATTCCTCTGCAACCGCCGCCTCGTTTTTGTACAGGGTGAATCGGGTGGTTTCTGATGCGGGCTTGCCCGGCTCCAACGTTTCCGGAGTACTGAACGTGATCCCTCCCATGAGCAAACGCGTCAAAGAGCTGGATTTCAAACGAAATCCTTGGGCATCAACCACCAAATCGACTCCGCTGGTCTCCCAGAACCGGGTATTGCTTTTGATCAGTTGGTTGTAAGGTTCCTGAATGAAAACAGGCAATACCACCCCTTTCATGTCTGGCATGAGTTCGTATCCCAACACCTGCCCAACCGGGATGTCCCGAAAATAGACCGGAGAACCTTTGTCCAGAGATCCCAACGTATTCGATTCAATAACATAGCGTGAACCTGGCACATCCATACGCACCAAAGGCGGGCTTTCGACTCCTTTGAAGGTTCTTTGCTCACTGCCCTGACCGGGTTCCATTTCGATATGTGCCCCGGCGACCAGGGTTCCAAGTCCTGAAATTTCCCGTAAATTCATTTGGGGACGCACGACCCAGAACCGGGTTCCACTCGTCAGAAAGCGTTCAGTGCCCTTGACCAAAGAAGCGTGAATTCTTACTTCGGTAAAATCAGGACTCAAAGCCACACTCTCCACCACCCCCACTGACACGGATTTATGTTTGATGCGAGTCTTGCCAGCTTCGATCCCTTCCGCACTTTTGAAAGTCAAAACGATCTCCGGTCCCTGATCCATCCAGGTTTTGACCAGCACCCACCCGCCGATCAACACCGCCACCACAGGGATCAACCAGATCGTTTGCCAACCGCCATGCCGGGAGATTTCCACTACAGGTTCGGGAATGACAAGATCACGGGGTGGAGAGGATAAAGGATCCTTTTCCGACGTGTGGTGCGACTCTTCATTCATGATGCCTGCTCCTCGTCCATGACATCCCAGATGACTCTTGGATCAAAACTTCGGGCCGCAAACAGGGTTGCAACCACAACAGCCGCAAAAAATGAAGCCCCGATATTCGGCTTGATTGTAGCCAGTGTACCAAAATCAACCAGGGCCGCCAGAATCGATACCAGAAAAATGTCTACCATGGACCAATGGCCAAACGCCTCCAACAGGCGATAAAGAGCCGTTCGGTCTCGACATCGCTGCCTGGAACGCCGTTGCACCGTGATCAGCAAGTAAATCAAAACACCGATCTTCATGACAGGAACCACGATACTGGCGACAAAAACCAGCAAGGCCAGGGGCCACATGCCGCTTTCGATGAGATGTTTGACACCACTCAAAATCGTATCCGGCTCGCCGCGTCCCAGTTTGCTGACAGTCATCACCGGATAGGCGTTGGCGGGAATATACAGGATGATGGCGGTCCATATCAAAGCCCATGTTCTGGAAAGCGTGTTTGGCTTGCGCAGATGCAAAGGAGCCTGACATCTGGGACACCGCTTGTTTGTTTTGGGCAACACCTGGTGTGATGGTGAGAGCAGACCACAAACATGACAGGCGATCAGTCCGACCCCAGCCGCAGTGGGTACGTTCCTGCTCATGGTGACACCGGAATCCGAGACCAAATCATCCGGGGATCCAGGGTGGCTTGGAGAGCGGATGTGACCAGCAGCAAGGCAAAAAGGGCATACAGCGCAATGCCGGGCACCACAGTGGCCATGGAAATCAATTTGACATACGCCACAAAAATGCCCAACACATAGACTCCCACCATGGCCCAGGGGGTCACGGCCTGCACCAGACGAAAGATTCGAGCCAGTTGCCACGGCATATAATCAAACCTCAAGGGGAGTAAAACATACAGCAGGAGGGCCAGGATCAGAAATGGAAACAAAATACTGGTACAAAATACCAGGATGGCCAGATCCCACATGCCTTCATAAGCCAACGCCTGGACACCTGCCAGCAAGGTGTTGCTCTGCATGCGTCCCCCCAGTTGCAAAATCAACAGTGGGTTGAGGTTGGCAATCAAAAACAGAATCATGCCGGTGCAGGTCCATGCCAAAGGGATATCCAGGGAGTGCGCACGGTCCCGGTACAATTCGGCACCACAACGCAAGCATCGCACCACACTGCCAGATGGCACATCTGGAATCCGATACAAGGCATCACAATCGTGACATGCTGATAATAAAACAGTCATTCATTAGAACTCTTGTCAGATGAATCGGAACAAACATTCAAGAGAAAATACAAAAGCAAAACCCTGGGGGATGAATCCCCCAGACCCCCTCTTTTTTTTAATAAATTTAAAAAAAAAGAGGGGGGGGGTTGGGGGGCCGAACCGCCCCCCAAGGTTTTCAAGTATGGAACAGAACAAGCCAAATTTCCAGGCGTGACGCCCTATCACCCGGTTGATTCATCATGCGCATGGCATCCCCGGATTGAGCCATGACGAAGTGACATCATCCAATGTGACGATATGCTTCATAGTGATTACCGACAAAATGCCCCCAGACCGCACCAAACGCTGGTTTTGGATCCTATGGAAAAGCCCGTACAATCTGCATGATCGTGGATTGCTTTTCCCAAGCCGCTTTCCATTTGACACGATGAGGGCCAATATCTATAATATGCTCGTAGAATAATGCATTTCCTTCATGCGCACCTACCCAAATTTTATCAGGAACATTCCATGACGTCAAAAAACCATATCCATGCCTGGAAGCAAAAATTCGGCATCTCCCTGACATTGTCCACCATGGCACTGGCCCTGCTGGCTTTGGTTTTACTGACAATCGCCAATCTCTATCACACCACCCAGATCAAAAACGATATCTCTGGAGCCAGCGAACTGGCCAGTCGACAAAGCCTGCTTGTTCATCAGGCGACCAAAGAATTTTTCATCTATCTGGCAACCGGTGATCGGACCCGCAAACAAAATCTGGAAAATACACTCACGATTTTTGATCAGACCTTGAAAGCCCTGATGACCGGAGGCAACGCCCCCTCCACCCCGAACCAGGAACCTGCCAAGTTCGAAGCACTCCCCCCCCCAACGCCCGCAACCCTGACTCACCTGCAAGCCGCAGCAGATATCTGGGAAAAATTCCAACGCGCCATCCGTTCCGGCTTGGCCGGTTCCGGGGATCTGGATGCCATCAAAAACACTGTTTTGCAAGATCACGTCACGCTCCTGACCGCCCTGGACAAATCCGTTGCATCCATAACGGACCAGGCCCGTCAGGATTCCAAAAATCTGACATCAACAATCAAGACCCTGATGAGTTTGACTCTGGCCCTTGTTGTTTGTATTTTACTTTTTTTGGGATGGCAAAAGTGGTCTATGGCACAGCAGATCACGCATTTTTCCGATCTTCTGGATGACTTTTCCCAGGGCAATCTCACCATCCACTTCCAGCCTGAATACTTCCCGGAACTGGCCTGGATCGGTGAACGGATCAACCGGGTCGCCGAACAAGTCATTCTTTCCCTGCGGCAACAAAAGCTCCAGGCGGCCAGTGTCATGGCTGTGGCCAATGAATTGATACCCCTCAAGGATCTGCTCTCCGAAGACTCGCAGGATACCATCAATCTGGCCAAAAAAGTTCTGCAACTCAATGATGATCTGGACCGGGAAACCCAGGCTCTGAAAGTCAATATTGATGACGTGAAAGCCAACATCAACGCAGTCAATGAAGAGGCTCATGTCCTGTCCAACAACGTCAGCTCCATTGCCGCAGCTTCCGAGGAGGCAAGTGTCAATGTGACCACCATGGCCTCGGCAGCTGAACAGATGTCCGCCAATATCGAAAACGTCAACGCCAATCTGGTGCAGGTCAATCAATCCGTCAACACGGTTTCTGTGGCCATGACGCAAATGACCAGCTCACTGGGAGCCATTCGGGAACGGTGTCAACTGGCTGATCAGCGGTCGGAAAAAGCCAATCAAAACGCCAGGGAAAGCCTGGATGTCATGAACAAACTCGCAGTGGCCGCAGGCGAGATTGGCAAAGTGGTCGGTATGATCAAAACCATTGCCGACCAGACCAATATGTTGGCGTTGAATGCTTCCATCGAGGCCGCAGGCGCAGGCGAGGCTGGCAAGGGGTTTGCCGTGGTGGCCAACGAAGTCAAGGAACTGGCACGACAAACCGCCGACGCCACCAGAATGATCAATGAAAAAACCCGTGAAATCCAAAATAAAACACGGGAGGCGGCCAATGTCACCCGTGACATCACAGTATTGATTGAACAAATCACTTCCACCAATCATGACATCACCCGTTCTGTGGATGATCAAACCAGAGCCGTGGCCAATATCGCCCAATCCATGCAAAACGTGACCCATGCCGCCGATGAGGTGACCCGCAACGCCGCCGAACTCTCCATGGCCTCCCAGGAAGTGGCCAGAGCAGCCATCGAGGCGGCTTCAGGAACCTCCGAAATCGCCCGCTCGGCGTCCAGTGTGGCCCAGGGTGCCAACAGCGTGGCAGTGGAGAGTGGTCATGCCCAGGAACGTACCAATACTCTCCAACTCAGTTCCGAAGAGATTTATATTTCGTCAGTCAATGTCCAAAAACAAGTGTTGCAATCCCTGGATCATCTCGATTTCCTCAACGGTTCCATCCATCATGGAGCCATGCTGACCACTGTAGTCCAAGAGATCAGTCTTTCTCTCTCACAGTGGGAGGAGAATTTTGCATTTGGTCCACCCGCATTCGATGTGCAGGCCGTGAAAAACGCGCACCTCAAATGGTTGGGCAAGCTTGAACATGTCATCCGGGGTCGTGCCAAACTCAGACCTGAAGAAGTGGCCAGCGGTCATCAATGTGTGTTCGGTAAATGGTATGACTCCGAAGGAACCGAAAAATTCGGTAACATACCGTTATTTCAGGATTTGGGCCGGGTACACATGCAGGTACATGAAACCGCTCGTTCCATTGTTGCTAAAATCTCTAAAAATGATAAAGATGCAGCCATCCAGGAGATGGATGATTTTCAGAAGTTGCGCGCTCAAATGTTCAAACTTTTGGATCAGTTGTTCCTGTCCAAGGATGCCAACCAAATTGTGGCATTTGGAGGGATGTAAAACCTTGGGGGGGGGGGGGGGGGGGGGGGGGGGGGGGGGGCGGGGGG
>JAMOBH010000305.1:0-6901 GCA_039908085.1 Magnetococcus sp. YQC-5 | reverse complement strand
CCAGATGCATAACAAGCGGGTTCTCCACCGATCCATTCGGCCGGAAACCATCTATCTGTTTGGCGACGGCGATCCGGATCAAATCCTCCCTTGGATGAAACTGGGCAACTACGAATGGTCGATCTATCTCCGGTCCCTTTCCCGGAGTATGAGGCAGCAACCGGGCATGGACTGTTACCAAACCCCGGAGGCTCTGCAGGCATGGAAAGAAGATGATGGCAGCCGTGACGGGCCTGGAACGGATGCCTTTGCCATGGGTATGCTGCTTTTTGAGTGCCTAGTCCGCACGCTGAGAGAGGACGAACGTGTGCTGTTCGATGCTGACCGCTATGACCACACCAAACATATGGCTTGGCTCCAGAGACTGTTTGACGGCGACCTGGATGAGGCATACTTTGCAGGCGACATTTCCACGGATGAGCGTTCCATCATAGTGCGGCTCATTAATCCCCAGCGAAGCATGCGCGAAAGCAGTCTGGGGATACTGATGTCGGAGGTGAACCGTCTCGCTCTTTTCGACAGTGGCCTCAAGGCCAGCTATGAGATCAAGCCACCCCGTGGCTTCACCACCCTGGATCCTCAACATGAATACACCGTGGTCCGGTTTCTCAAGGAAGACATTCCCGACCTGGAGGAGCCGCTCGCTACCCAACAGGAGGTTCGGTCTCTGCTGGAGAAGGAGTTGAAGAATGGGCGGGTCTACCTAGACAGAGCCTCCACGCCGGAGAATCCCATCCTCTACATCCAGGGGTTGCGTGCCAGTTTCATTGCCCTGCCGTTCATGCTTGCCGGTGGTGTTACCTCTCTGACGTTTGCCTACCTGATGGTAGCACGATCACCTCACGGTCCTGTTGGCTCCTCGATCATGGTTCTGCCGAACGGGATCAATCTGTTTCACATCAATCACGCCCTTCCTCCAGACAAAATTCCCGGTTCCTTTACCTCCTGGCAGCCCCTTTTCGATGTGGCCCGTACCCATGAGGACGATGGCTTACTGAGTGACAAGGCGCAGCGATTTCTCGGACTATTGGACCTGACCCGGAAACTGGAGAAGGAGTATTGGGCCAATGACGTGGTTCCCTATTGTTTGATCGAGAAGGCATTCACCGAGCGGCTTCCTGAGGGGGGAATCCAGGAGGGATTGGCTATTCGCTATGACCGTCATCGTGATCCTGATGCTACCCAGGCATCCCGCGACCGGTTGCATGATCTGATCACCCGTTGCCTGGACCGTGGCAGCCCGGGAGTTACCCTCGGTCTCAGCAACGATCCTTTCCATGCCTACACCCTTGATCAGATCTGGGCCATCAAGGAACTGGACCTGACGCAGATGGGGGACGCGGTCATCCATCTGGAGCACTCTGGAGAGGGACCTCACCCTCCACCTAGAGGGTATCTTCGCCCCCAGTGGATGGATGCTAACCGTACTCTCTACCAGCGCCGGTTGGATGTCCTGTCCCAACTGCGGTCCGACCCCATGCTGATCGAGACCTTTCTGGACCTGACTGCTTCCCGCATGTATGGGCAGCCTGCTTACGACGGGAAGCTAACAGGTAGGCTTCCTGCCAGCGATGCCAATGAACCGGCCGCCAACACCGATGAGTTGGAAATGGAGAGCATAGGCATGGAGGAAGCAGATTCCACCAGCGTTGTGGATTTTTACTCTAAAGAACTGGACGAAAGCAAAAAGGAGATCCTTCGCGAGGCATTAATCCAGCGTCCGATCTATCTGGTGCAGGGGCCGCCGGGTACTGGCAAGACAACCCTGGCGGCAGAGTTGGTCCTGCAGGTACTCAAGGAAAACCCGTCGGCTCGAATCCTGATTACTGCCCAAGGACACGCCCCCCTCAACAATCTGATGGATCGGGTGGAGAAGGAACTCCACCATCTCCCCCGGATGCCAATCCGCGTACGACTGGCCAAGCCGGAGAAAATGCGGACTTTTCCCGATCACTTGCAGAACTTCACGCCAGCAAAACAGGCACAGATAGCCCTGCAACAGGCCAGACGTGTCCTCCAGGAACGGATGGGCGACAATGAGGACGAAGATCTCCGTGACCTCAAGGTTCGGTGGAGGCGATGGTTGGAGAATGCCATGCAAACCGATATCTCCGGGATCATGGTGCATGCCACGGTTCAGGCCGCCAATTTGGTGTATGCCACCACCAACGACGGTGATCTGCATGATCTGGCGGAAAATGATTTCGATCTGGTCATCCTGGAGGAGGCGGCCCGGACCTACCCGCTGGAGGCGATGAGCGTACTGCGGTTGGCGCACTGGTGGGTTCTGATCGGCGACCACCAACAGTTACCTCCCTTCGGGATCGATAACCTTAAACGGCAGGTGCGCGAATGGGGGATGGAATTCGATCGCATCATGGCCGAGGCGGTTAATAACAATATCCCAGCCGAAGAGGTTTCCGATGAGGCTCTGCCTCTTCCCAAGACCCTATATGGTTTTCCAAACGCTACCACCCTGGTCGAGGAAACCAAAAGTTGGCTTCCCTTTTTCAACAAGCTATATGGGGATGTTGCGGCCCAGGATGAAGACGCCGCCAAAAGGGGAAAAGAAAGATCCGCCATCCATGGCCGACGTGCTCGCCGTCTTACCACCCAGTGGCGCATGCATCCGGATATCGGTACTATGGTTTCGGATCTCTTTTATCCGTCATCCGAGACACAGCAGGGTTTGCAGAACCCGGATGATCCCGATTTCGAACGCAAGAAGCGACCCTGGTTCCCCTTGGGGGAGTCCTTCAACCTTCTCCAGAAGCGGATGATCTGGATTGATATTCCCCATGTTGACTCCCCCGAGTGTCGCGACGAGGATCTGCGGTTTGCTGTGGAAGAGGAAGGGGCCCGTGGAGGTGGTTACCAAAACGCATTCGAGGCCCGTGCCCTGATTGGATACCTGGCCCATAATCTGAGTTATCTTCGCTACGACAGGCAGCGCAAGCGGTCTATGGAGACCGTGCTGCTTACTCCTTATAGAGCTCAGATCCGCATGCTGCGCGAAATTTTCAAGAGCTGGGATAACCCCTTGACTAAGCCCCTTAATGATAGGATTTATACGGTTGACAGCTTTCAGGGTCGTCAGGCAGAGCTAGTTGCCATAAGTTTGGTGCGCAATAATGACAATCCTGGAAATTTGCTCAACCAGGTGGGCTTTGTGGCGGATCTCAATCGGGCCAATGTCATGTTCTCCAGGGCGGAAAAACTTCTGATCATTGTAGGGTGCTCGGAAATGTTCAACCCAGACCGCCAGGACAAGCGTTGCGTCTTGCAGGGTGGCAGCTACGGTGCGGAGAATACGGCGAAAACCCTTTGGGCACTCTATGAACAGATCGAAAAAAATGACGGGGTGACCAGTGCTTTGTTGTTTGTGGAGCGCAGCAAGATTCGCGAAATGGCTTCATATAGGAAGAATCGTGAACAAAGAAGAGAGCAGATCTATCAGAGAGGTGAGGGATGAGCGAGATAGAACGCCTCCAATTGGGGGGTAACCTCGTTATGGGAATTCCCATGTTTATACGGCGAAAAGAACTCAGTCTGCTCGCCGTTTTCCTGCAGGCAGCATCTCCCAACCGGAAGTGGAGGATTGATACCCTTCTCACCGCCTTCGGCCTGCCGGAACAGATGGTGGAAGTGGCACTAGCGGAATTGATCGAACACAACCTAGCCACGGTGGATCTGAGCAACAACATGATCCACTTCCGGGAGGGAGAGAGTACCACAGTGGAGGAGAGTGCCGGTCCTCCCGTCCGGTTTTGGCAGGATGATTTGACCGGCAGCCTCACTCCTTGGAGGAGTGTCCAGGAGTATGAGACCCGGAAGGATGAGGGACGGGGATCGATCCGGAGATTGACCGGGGTTACGGGCGAGGCGTTACGGCAGAACAATTTTCTCGACATGAGTGACGGCGAATTGGTGGCAGTGATCCTGAGCATGGGCAAACGAGCTGGTATCCAGCAGAAACCGGAACTAAGGTTGAATCGTGTCACCGACCGTCGGTTCGTGAAGCGTGCCGTACTAGAGTTGCCAATCCGTCATGTCCAGGTCAGTGACACCAGAATGGAGGGCAGTCACTTTACATTCGTCAATACACCGGGGCTCTCCTACTATCTTCTCAATACCATCAACCAAAGGCTCAGCACCGATGAGACAATCCAGGCACTGCACCATCCCCTGGAGGAATGGCTCATCCTTTCCGATGTGGATGCCCTCTGGAACCCTTCGATTACCGACGCGCGACGGGGAGGTGAACTTACCTACAACATTCGCCCAACCCTGGAGGAGTTACTCCGCCACCCCATCGACCAAGTGGAAGAATCGTGGAAGAAGACCGTTACCAGAATGGAGCACATCGTCAGCGAGTGGGCCCAAGCTGAAACCCAGAGTGCTGCTAAACGGGACGGAGCCATGCGGTCGGATCGATTCGCAAGAACCGCGATACCTGGGATTGACCAGTGGGAGATCGAGCCCGTTGTCGCTGCCGTAAGCCAGATGGATGAAGAGTTGCAGGGGGAACTGAACATGATGGAACAGGTGGTGGTAACCACACCCGCTGCTTCCGCCAATCCCATTTCCGAGACTCTTTTCGACTTCTGCCGCGCTGCCAAAATCTATACCATCCTGGTGCTTCCGACCCTGGATCCGGGCATCTGCGCGTTCCTCAAAATGTGGGTCAAGCATGGTTCTTCTTCCAGGGAGGGGGAAGCACCTATACCTCTCATTCTCGCTTACGGCACACCACTGACCCCGACAGATGGACAACAGGTGAGTGCCATTCCACTTGATATGCCTGAGAGGTGTGCGCATTTTATCCCCTGTCGACTCATTGCCAAAAACCCACCGGCAGGCGAGTGGATCATCCAGGATGGGCGTGATGTGTGGATCGGGCCCCAGGGGGCCGTCGGTGCCATCGGCCTGCCATTTCTGGGAATAAAGGGATCCTTTACGAGCAACACTCTGCTGGCGTTGCTGCGCCCGGCCATTGATCCCACATGTCTGTCCTGGAGTGAGCAGATCAGTAAATGGTGGAGAAGAGGGGAACAGTTGCACCGAACAATGGACACATCCCCTTCACCTTCGGATGGTGATGTCTCTTCCGATAAAAGCTTGCTAGGAAGTCTGCAGCGCATCCGGGTCAAGCAGGTTGAACTGTTCCAGGAGTTGGGGCAAGAACTTGCAAAATGGCAGGCACCGCTTCCCCCCAAGAGGAACTATTTGGGGATGTCTTCGGCCAAGGATGTACAGTGCCAGGAAATGTCGGAACAGGAACGAATCGAAGAGCACGTTGGCAAACTGCGCGAACGGTGCAGGGTACTGTTAACTGCATTCGACCAACACATGGAAAGGGTACGCGCAGTGATTCAAGAGCATCATCTCATCTCCCCGCTGCCAATCTATGGCAACGACCAATGGGAAATACTGGCGCAAATGGTCTTGTCGGCCCTGCGGCAACGTCGTGATCAACCTGATGCGTCACCCCCCTCCCTCCACTTTTATTGCGAAGCTTTGCCACCACCGTCGTCATTTGCCTTTTGGACTCGGTTGGCAATGCGTCTTACCAAAGCTGGTGTCGCCTTCTCCTTGCTGTGGGATCCCGCCCAACAGAGAGAAAAGACCCCCGAGAAAACATCTGCCGATCTTAGTGCAGCTATCCCCGCTAACCAGCGTCACCTATTCAACGCAGGGCCACAGCCACTAGGTCAGTCGATGCGAGGTGCTCTTTTTAACAATCGTATTCTGCTCATGGGCAGTGACTGTCCTTGCACCAATTGGAAAAGAGAGTCTTCCACATCTCTCTCTCTTCTCTTTAGTCTGCCGGAACCCTTGTCTGATGGGTATCAAAAAATACTGGGGTATGCAAAAAACAGGCATACGATTTCATCATAATCCTCAGTGGGATGGTGCTTGACCACCCTGATCGCTCAGCAGCTCAAACTGACGAGGAAGGACGCAGATGCCGCCGTCGATGCGGTTTTCAACTCCATCGCCGGTTCGTTGGAGGCTGGCCACCGGGTTGAACTGCGTGGCTTCGGCAGCTTTGGACTGAAGGAACGGCGTGAACGTACAGGTCGTAACCCCAAGACGGGGGAGAGCGTGGCGGTGGAGGCCAAGAGGGTGCTTTTCTTCAAGACGGGGAAGGAACTGCGGGAGCGGGTGGATAGCTGATTTGTGGTGGCCATTGGCACCGCTCCCCCGCAACGCAGCCTCACTCCCTCTCCGGAAACCCCAACCGCACCCTCTGCTCACTCCAAAGCATAGGCAACGGCTCCATCAAATCTCCCAGCGTCAGCGACTCTGGCTGCCGTCCATCCAGAATGGCTCTGATGATATCAGGAGCAAGCAGCGTAAGCCGTAAGATTTTGGACACATACGAGCCGTCGAGCTTTTCCTGTTCAGCCAACTCCCTCATGGAGGCAACTTGCCCGGACTCCAGCATTTTCAGCCACCGGTGCGCACGCCCCAACGCCTTGAGCATTGCCTGCTGGGGCGACGGTGGGGGCGGTGCCCAGTCCGGTGCCCCCGGCGGGGCGATGATTTCCGTCTTGGCACCCCACCGTTTGAGGCGCATGGGGATGTGAACCACCAGAATGCTGCCGTCTTCACTCAACGTTGCTTTCATGCCACGCTCCCTTCATTGTCGGTATCCATTTCGGTCATCAGGCTTTTCAGCCCGCCGGTTTTGAGATGCACGGAAACCCCCTGGTGGCTGACAGCCACCGTTGCCACCAGCAGTTGCAGCAGCCGTGCCTGCTCGCCGGGGAACAATTCGTCCCACAGGGTTCCCAGGTTGCGCAGGGACTCCATCACCTTGCTCTCTGGCGTTTTGGTGTCACCCTCGTCCATGGCCTGGAAGGTGCGGACCATCATTTCCGGGGTGCGCAGCAGTCCC
>JAMOBH010000021.1:0-30367 GCA_039908085.1 Magnetococcus sp. YQC-5 | reverse complement strand
GCGGCTTTGCTCAATCATCAACCGATCCCTTTCAGTCACGGAATCCCGGAACCATGGCCAATTCTGCCTAAAATCGAGGGGATATGAAAAAACCTACCCTTGTAAGGGATCGGCCTCCCCCCCCTCAAGCCATCCCTTGGTTTTTTTATTTACAAAAGAACAAATCAAAACCTTGGGGGGCGGAGAACCGCCCCCCAAACCCTCCACCCTTTTTTTTTTATTATTTAATTATTTTAAACTTTTTTAATTATTAAAAAAAAAGAGGGGGTCTGGGGGATTCATCCCCCAGGGTTTTGCTTTTGATTATACACTTGGCAGACGCGCCAGAATCTCAGCCACCGGTCGAAAAGTACGTCGATGAACCACCGTAACCCCCAACGACTCCAAAGCACGGAGATGCTTGGCTGTGGGATAACCGGCATTTTCTTCCCAACCATAACCTGGAAACTGCTGGGCCAATTGCACCATGATGGCATCCCGATGAGTTTTGGCAATCACCGAGGCCGCAGCAATGGAAGCGGATATTTGGTCGCCTCGAACCACCGCACGCCCTGGAACAACAAGGGCATCCGGCACATCACGACCATCGACCAAAATGAAATCAGGCAGGATACAATCGACTGAAGAACCAACAACAGAAAGGGGTCGCAGATCAGCAATGGCCCTGGACATGGCCAACAGGGCTGCGCGACGAATATTGATGCGATCAATCTCAACCGGCTCGGCACGCCCAATGCCAACTGCCAAAGCCGTCTGACCAATCGCCAAAGCCAAGCTCTCCCGTTTGGCAGGGGAAAGTCGCTTGGAATCATCCAACCCGGCCAGGGAGGCTGGCAGTTGACGACATGACGGCAGGATCACCGCCGCAGCCACAACTGGACCACACAAAGGGCCACGTCCAACCTCGTCCACGCCGCAGACGGAGTGAAAACCGGCTGCGGCGAGTTCGTGTTCCAGGTCGAATCCCGGTCGTGTTACCGAACCGGCAGGAGAGGCTACCAGTCCCGTTTCTCCCGGATACGGGCACCTTTACCCGTCCGGTCACGCAAGTAATAGAGCTTGGCGCGACGGACATCACCTTTGCGCAAGACCTCGATCTTGTCCAGTTTCGGGGAGTAGAGAGGAAACAACCGTTCCACCCCTTCACCAAAAGAGACTTTGCGCACTGTAAACGTGGAACGATTCCCGGCGTTGCGCAGGGCGATGCAAACCCCCTCGAACATCTGAATGCGTTCCCGCGTCCCTTCCACCACCCGCACATGGACCCGCAGGGTGTCGCCCGCCCCAAACTTGGGGGGGGTCACATTGATCAAAGATTGTTCAAATAACTGTAATTCGTTCATGGTTCCATATTCATCCCGTCATGAGATCAGGCATCATCCTTCGACGAAGGGATCACCTGCTCGTTCCATGGCCTCCAGGTCTTTGGCCAATTCCTGTATCACTCTTCGTTCCTGACGACTCCAGGCCACACGTTCCAGCAGGTCTGGACGCCGAATCAGGGTTCGCAACATGGTTTGCCGCCGACGCCAAGCGGTCACGGCGGCATGGTCTCCAGAAAGCAGTGTCATCGGTGCCCGCATCGCACTTGAAGTGACCTGCCCATACGGCAAGGGATGCCAAACAGCGGGACGTGTATAATGAGGATGATCCAGACCGGACAAATCCCCATCCATACCCCATTCTCCATCCCCTCCTCCGACCCCGAAGGAATCAGCCGCCGCGCTGGCCTCATCACCCAACACCCCAGGGGTCAATCGAGCCACGGCGTCCAGAATGGCCATGGCTGGCACCTCTCCGCCGGTCAACACAAAATCGCCCAGGGAGAGTTCCTCATCCGCACGTGCTTCCACAACACGTTCGTCCACGCCTTCGTAATGACCGCAGACCAGGATCAAATGGGCCATTCCGGCCAGACGACGGGCATCAGCCTGTTCAAACGGTTTGCCCTGGGGCGACAAAAAAATGACCCGTCCTGGCATGGACTCACGGACATGTGCCAGGGCACGATCCAAAACATCTGCTTTCAGGACCATGCCCGGACCACCACCAAATGGGGCGTCATCGGTACGTCGATGTTTATCAATGGCAAAATCCCGAATCTGCACCAAGTGCGTCGAGATGATGCCACGCTTGATGGCCCGTCCCAGGATGGAGGTGTCCAAGATACCGGCAAACATCTCCGGGAAGAGGGTCAGGATGGTAAATTGCATCCTTTGTTTCTTTGCAGATCCTCTTTTGGGCAGATCCTCTTTTGGCAGATCCACTTTTGTTGAATGGACATGCTCCAACCAGCACACAGACAATCAGACAACTACAAACCAGGCATCAACCGGGCGGTGATGGCCCCGGCAGCCAGATCCACTTGAACAATGGTATCGTGGATGAACGGGATCAAACGTTCCTCGCCTGAATGCTCCCTGACCACCAGAACGTCATTGGAGCCAGTGGCAAAGAGGCTTTCCACAATTCCCAGCTCTCTGGCCAGAACTCTGGCCTGCACTCTGGGTTCCTCCGGGGCCTGGGTCACATCCAACAGAGTCAATCCGGTCAATTGGAACCAATAATACTGATTGACGCTCAACTTGGGCACAATCTGCGCAGACACCCAGACCTGCTGACCCGCCAGAGTTTGGACCTCTTCCCTGGTTTCGAATCCCTGCAACCTTGCATGAATGTACTCACCTTGGAGGTGGCCTGCATGCCATTTGATCTCCCTGGGTGCGGGAACTTCCCGTCCCAAACGCCAAACCGGAGACTCCAACAGGGTACTCACGGGAAAGCCGGGCATCGGTGTTGGATCAGGCAGTACTCTGGCTATCGGGAGCTGATAGGGCATCACCCGGACTTCGCCATGGACTCCGAAGGCTCCCTTGATCCGGCCAAGGGCCACCCAATGGGTGCCCTCATCAAACATGGTGGATCAACCTGCCGCAGCTTGCATCTGTGGGGTGACCCCCTGAACCTGTTTGATCAACTTTTCCACGGTATCAGAGGGCAACGCACCAACCCCGATCCAATGATTGATCCGTTCCATGTTCAAAGAAACCCGCCCAGTCTCCTTGAGGGGATCAAAAACTCCCAACTTTTCAAGAAAACGTCCATCCCGTGGCATTCTGGAATCAGCCGCGACAACTGCATAAAACGGTCGTTTTTTGGAACCTCTACGCTGCATACGAATACGTACCGCCATGGATTGTGCCTCATTGGTTAGTAGTGTTTGCTTGATGCACCTCCTTGCCTGACAAAAGGCTGCGGTGCAACCAAACGAAAACGATGTATTCTATGGGATTCCACCCAACAGTCAAGCCATCCTGCACAAGACAGGTCAAAATAATGCGATTCTAAAAAAACAGGCGTTTACTCTCCCACTATTCACATCAACTGGGCAGCGATACCCTGTGGCCGAAAAATCAAAAGCAAAACCCTGGGGGATGAATCCCCCAGACCCCCTCTTTTTTTTAAAATTTAAAAAAAGAGAGGCAAGGTCTTTACAATCCAGGCATTCCAGGCGGCTGCCCACCCCCGCCAAAAAGTCCCGCCCCAGGGAACCCACCGCCCAATCCGGGAATACCTCCACCCCGCATAAAGCCCTTGTTACCCAGTTTGCCAAAACGCTTCATCATGGTCTGAGTCTGAATGAACTGTTTTAACAATTGATTCACCTCCTGCACACTGGTGCCAGACCCCATGGCAATACGCCGCTTGCGGGAGGCATTGAGCAATTGATGTTTGCGTCTTTCCATGGGAGTCATGGAGAGAATAATGGCCTCCACCCGTTTCAAATGACGCTCATCCACATTCATGTCGCGCCCTTTCATGGCCTGCTTGACCCCTGGAATCATGGCCATCAAATCCCCCAGCGACCCCATTTTTTTGATCTGCTGCATCTGGGCCAAAAAATCTTCAAGCGTAAAATTCGACGCCATGAGTTTTTCCTGGAGCTTGGAGGTCTCTTTGAGATCCACCTTCTCCATGACGTTTTCCACCAGGGTGAGGATATCCCCCATCCCCAGGATACGCGACGCGACCCGATCCGGGTGAAACGGCTCCAACCCATCCAGGGTTTCTCCGGTCCCCATGAACTTGATCGGCTTGCCTGTGACGTGACGAATGGACAAGGCAGCCCCACCCCGCGCATCGCCATCTGTCTTGGTCAGAATCACCCCGGTCAAAGACAACTTCGAGTCAAAAGTCCGGGCCACCTGTACGGCGTCCTGACCTGTCATGGAATCCACCACCAACAGAATCTCGGTGGGATTGACCAGACGCGCCACATCCACCAACTCGGTCATCAACAGATCATCCACATGCAACCGGCCAGCCGTATCCAGCAACAATACGTCAAAACCCCCGGTGCGTGCCGCATGCAAGGCTCTTTTGGCAATATCCCTGGGGTTCTCTTTCGGCTCGGTTGGCAGCACCCGCGCCCCCACCGCACGCCCCACCGTCGCCAACTGGTCCATGGCTGCCGGACGATAGACATCCAATGATGCCAACAATGATTTCTTGCGATCTTTCTCATGCAACCGCTTGGCCAATTTGGCGGTGGTCGTGGTCTTCCCGGAACCCTGCAACCCAACCATCATGATCACCACCGGGGGTTGTGCGGCCAGCATCAACTGTTCATTATGCCCCCCCATGACATGGACCAATTCCTTGTGGACCACATGGATCACTTGCTGGCCTGGGGTCAACGACCCCATCACCTCCTGCCCCATGGCCTTCTCACGCACCCGCGCCACAAACGCCTTGACCACATCCAGATGGACATCCGCCTCCAGCAATGCCATTCGAACCTCGCGCATGGCATCACGAATATTTTTCTCATTCAGGGAACCTTGCCCCTTGAGTTTTTTAAAGACCACTTCCAAACGGTCAGAAAGGGAATCGAACATGAAATCTTCAACCTCACCCTGGATTTTCGCCGGAAATTACCGGCAAATCATGAATACGCCATTCAGCCATGGAACCATCGTACAGACGCACCTTCTCCCAACCCAGATGACGCAGCAGCACCCAAGTCTGGGAGGCGCGATGAGCGGTTTCGCAATACACAATCACTTCACGCCTGGGATCTGTCATCCCGATGGCAGCCAATTTGGCACGAATGACCTCCAAGGGCAACAAACGAGGGTCATGACGGCCAATCAGGGTCTCCACCCAATCCAGATGCACAGCCCCGCGCAGGTGACCACGCGGAGAACGTAGCGTCATACCAAGATATTCGTTACGGGTGCGGGTGTCCAGCAACAAGATGTCAGCACCCCTTTGTGTGGCACCCAAGGCCTGTTCCCGATCCGCCTCCCAGGAATCATCCGGCCTTGGCTCAAACCTGACCGAAGCCACCACTGGCGCACTCCCCTCTGTGGGACGCCGCTCCCCAAACCAAGCTGCCAGCCCCCCATCCAGAACCGCCACCCCGCCAGCATGACCCATGCTCACCAACGTCCAAATCAGACGCGAAGCATCCATACCGCCTGAGAGATCATAGGCCACCACCGTGGTCTCCGGCCCGATCCCCAATCGACCAAACAGGGCGACCAACTGAGCCACATCCGCCCGCATGCCCGGTATGCCATCCCTCTGGGTCGTCAATTCCGAATAAGAGGCCAACACCGCTCCTGGCACATGCCCCTGGGCATAAGACCCCTCCCCCCCAACCTGCACAATCCGCAAGCCGGAAACACCCAAACGGCTGGCCAACCAATCCGTATCCACAAAAAAAGGCACCACATCAACTGTCGCCATAGCACACTCACAAGTCATTTTGTTGTTTACACATCCTTACTAACTGAAAACATTTGGCCTTCCATTCAAGCCGGGACAATTTAAAAATATTGGTCAAAATGAATGGATAGTGACTCTCGCCCCAAACCCCACAGGGGGATAATCCCCCTGGATCCCTTTAAACAGGAAACTTCACATTGGAAACTTCACATTCCAAAATGGTTTCAGTTTATCCCAAAACATGCTGTCTGGCCATAACTTCATGGTGATTCCGTGCCGTGAAACTCAATTCAACAGTTTGGTCGAGACGGTCAAGAATCGTCAAAAGGAGGTCAATCGTAAATCGATCGAGTTTCGTCTTGCGAATGCGTGAAAAGTCTGCGGCAGCAATGCCGGTCAGAGATTCAGCCTTACGAACCGTAAGCGTGTGCCTGTCAAGAACACCAATAATCTCGCCAGCCAAAACGGCTTTCAATTGTTCAATGGACGCGTTAGGATGACCAAAATCAGCAAAAACATTTCCGCTACCACGCACAATTTCAATCGATTGGTCATTCATCGCAACATCTCCTTCAGTCGTTTCAAACGATCCGAGACAAGATCTATGTCTTGATGTGGTGTTTTAATGCCCTGCGTCGATTTCTTCTGAAAGGCATGAATCACCCACAACTCTTGCCCAATCTTGACAGCATAAATGACACGGAAAGCATCCCCACGGTGACGCAAAACAATTTCCATAACCCCACCATCAAAACCCTTTAACGGTTTCACATGGTCGGCCATACGTCCTTCTGCCGCGACGGTCAGCGCACGCAGAGCATCCATTTGCACCGACATGGGAAATGCTTCAAAGTCCTTCCGTGCGGCCTTGACCCATGAAACCGGTCTGGTCGTTGATATCATATTGGTTCATTGAGCTTCATAAGCTTGCCATATCAGACCATAACATACAAGTGCCAAGGCCACCCACTTAAGCTTAACCATTTTAAAAATCAATATGTTATTGTTTGATGGCGACTCACGCCCCAAACCTCACCCATACATGTGACTCTTGGTGGAAAGCGGAAGTTCGTAACCCACACCATTTTCCAGGTCTGCGAGTGGGCGTATCTCCTCAGCGATGGACTGGGTCACGCATCTTCGCTTTTGCTCGCCAGTGCAAATTTTGGCAAGGATTTCAATATTTTACATTTAACTGCACCAGTGCCTTTGCATCCAAATGCGCATCATTTCAAACAGACGATCCATATCCACCGGTTTGGTCAAATAATCGTTGGCCCCGGCCTCCAGGCATCTCATCTTGTCTTCTGGCATCGCCTTGGCGGTCAATGCCAGTATGGGCAGCTTGCGAAAGGGTTCACGGGCGCGCAAGGCACGCATGGCGTCATGGCCATCCATAATCGGCATCATGATATCCATGAGAACGCAATCCACCGCTTGACCCTTTTCCAATAGTTGAATGGCCTCGGCTCCATTGCCAGCCATCACCACGCGCAAGCCTTTTTTTTCCAGGTTGCGGGTCATGGCGAAGACATTGCGCACATCGTCATCAACCAACAGTACGGTTTTACCGGTAAAAAATTCATCCCGATGGTGGATGATGGTCATGGAGTCATTGGATAGCTTCGGTGTGTCGCGAATCACACGATGCAGGAACAGCAAAATTTCATCGCGCAAACGCAATTCCATTTGCGATCTTTTGACCACGATGCTATCGGTATACCCTTGCAGACGATCATGCTCCTCACGGGTCAAATCCCGTGCGGAATGGATGATGACCGGCGGCAGGGGGCGCACTGCGGCCATTTGTTCCAGCAATTGGCTTCCATCCATGTCCGGCAATCCAAGATCAAGAATCATGCAATCAAAGTGGTGTGTCCCGAAACAAGCCAAGGCCTCCGCACCACTGGCCGCTTCAATCACCGTCACATCCTGATCCTGAATCAATTCGATCACCGAACGTCTCATCGGAGCATGATCTTCCACCAAAAGCAGCTTGCGGGTGGATTCTGGCAACCGGTCGTCAGGAAATTCCCGTTTTGTCTCTACTGTATGGACAATCGGTTCACATGGCACCCGCAAGGTAAAGATGCTGCCACGACCGGGCGCGCTTTCAAGATGAATCGTTCCACCGATCAAACCCGCCAACTTGCTGGAGATTGCCAACCCAAGACCGACTCCTCCCTGCTTGACACCATCCTCCCGTTTGATTTGACAGAAGGCATCAAAAATCGTTTTCTGATCCTTTTGGGCAATGCCGCAACCCGTGTCAGCCACTGTTATGACCAGTGCCTGATCTGCCAGCCCCATGCGCACCATCACCTCGCCCTGTTGGGTAAACTTGAAGGCATTGACCACCAAATTCTTGACAATGCGGCGCATCTTCTCCCAATCGACGCGACACGAAGTTGTCAGGTCCGCATCCAGTGTCACCTGCCAATGCAATCCCTTCTCTTTGGCCTGGGGTGCGAACTGACGACGAATTTCCTCGCAGAACTGTTCCAGGAGCATCTCTTCATGGGTGATCTCCACCTGACCCGCTTCGATGCGGGAGAGGTCCAATATTTCATTGATCAACTCCAACAACTCTTTGCCGCTTTGGTAGATGACTTCGGCGGACTCCACCTGCTCTGCGACCAGATTCTTTTCTTCGTTTTTGCAGAACTCCTTGGCAAGAATCAAAATGCTGTTCAATGGGGTGCGCAGTTCATGGGACATGCTGGCCAGGAATTCGGATTTGTAACGACTGGTCCGTTTCAGTTCGATATGGGCCTGTTCCAACTGGTTGTTGTGGCTGGTCACCAGTTGGGTTTGCTCCTCCAGCTCCTGGTTCATCTGTTCCAGTTCCTGCTGGCTTATCTCCAGTTCAATCGCCTGATTGCGGGTCTCTTCCAACAGCTCCTCAATGTGGTGTATCCGCTCCAGGTTGTCCAGGGCGACTCCCCCCAGCAAGGAAAGCTCCTCCAACAACTGGCACTGCACCGGGGAGATGGGATGAAACAAGACCAGCACGATCACCCCCATGGTACGCTCATGATACTTCAATGGATAAGCCAGCACGGAAACCGGGGCAACAAGACCCAACCCGATATCAATACGCAACTCCTGTGCTGGAACGCCTTCCAGAAAGATCCCCTGGGCTTCCAGGGCGCACCTCCCGACCAGTCCCTCACCTGGAGCAAAGTCAGACATCTCATCCGCCAGACGATAACCCGTTTTTACCACGTAGTGTCCAGTCGTATCATCCAACAGATAAAGAGTACCGTGGGCAGCGTCCAGGAGAGCGATCAATTCTCTCACCAGTGCCAGACTCAAGGCATCCTTGTTTTGGGCAGACTGTAAGACGCCAGCCAACTGAGCCAGTTTTTCTTTGACCCAGTACTGTTGTTCCACCCGTTCCGCCATGCGATTGAACGTCTCCCCCATTGCGCCAAATTCATCATTGGAAATCTCCGTGATCCGTGCCGACCAGTGACCATTGGCAATATTCAAGGCCGTCTTGGACAGACGTTGAAGGGGAAGAAGCAGTACACCACCGAAATAAAGGGCTGACAGACTCAAGGCCAGGAGGGTGATCAGGGTGGCAATCAGCAAGTTTTGCTCAAACTCCAGAACCGGTGCCATGGCCTCGTCTTTGGAAAGAGTACCTGCCACCCCCCACTCCAATCCGTGTATGGTCATAGGGACAAAAGCCAATAGATTTTTTCCCTCTACAGAAAGGCTCGATGAGCCGGCAGGTGTCTTATGCGTCATGGCGTTGACAAAAAAAGGTTCGACAACAGGTTGACCAATACGGCCATTGTCCCCAGTGCGATTGCTACGCAGTTCAATGCCCAAAGAGGTGCGACCTGCCAGAAAGGTTTCCCCGGTTTGGCCAAGTCCGAACCGTTCCTGCATGATACGATCCAACCTGTTATTGTCAAATTGGACGACCAGGATGGCCAATCGTTTTCCCTCATGCAAGACAGGAAGTGCCAGAAAGGCACTCAATTGATCATAATTGGGGAAATAAGGGGCATAATCACTCGCGTTCACCACATCCTGATCGGTCTGTAAAGCGTGGCGCACGACCTTGCCAAATCCAGTTTTGGCAAAAGGGCCATCAATAAGAGATGTCGCGAAATCGATCTCTTTGCGCACCGAATAAAAAACATGCCCGGTTTTGAAATCAACCAAATGTACATCCTGAAAATCGAGTCGTTTTTCAAAAATACGCAAAGTTGGATGATGTCTGGCATGATATTTATCGTAATCCAGATCGCCACCACTATCCAGCAGACCCCGCTCCTGAAAGGGGTAACGGTTTTGCCAGACATAACGCTCCTGCCAGAACAAGGCGGTATCGTCCAATTGTTGGACGAAATCGCCCACTGGAATTTTCCCTTGATTGACGTTTTGAAATTCTTTGACAAAACTGGCGTTGAATTGTTCCTGGACACGCTGACGCAAAAGCTTGTCCTCGACGATATTCGGCTCATGGAAAGCTTCGTGCATCTCCACGACGCCTTGAATAAAAAATGGACGGCTGACCAGTTCTCGCAGTTGATCCTCGATCATCTGGAAATAATTTTCAACATGGTTTTTTTTGAGTTGCAAGGAAGCGAGGAGACTTTTTTCGGCGGTTGCCATAAACATCGTTTCCGCCTGTTGCAAGGTACGCCACCACATCCAGGCAAGAGGCAAAGAACCCGCCAGCAGAAAAATCGCAATGAGTTTGGCCCTGAATGATAGAGAAAAAATCATCGATATGGTTGCCTGTCGAATAAATATATTGGATTGAACATGGAAAGCTTATACTATCAATAGCACGAGTAACCGGCAAGAGAGGTGGAGCAACGGAACTGTCAACGACCATGAGTACTTTGCCAAAAATTCTGATCGTGGATGACAAGCAAGCCAATCTCCTGGCCTTGCAACGCATTCTCAAGGGAGTGGCCGCCACGGTCATGACGGCTCGTTCCGGGGAGGAGTCCTTGTCCTTGTGCATGCGGCATTCTTTTGCGCTGGCACTCATCGACGTGTATATGCCAGACATGGACGGCATGCAGCTGGTGGAGTATCTGCGCAGCGTCCAACAAACACGGGAAATCCCCATCATTTTTATTACCGCCGCCTTGCAAGAGGATATCCACAAACTGCGGGGATATGAGCTGGGCGCGCTGGACTACATCCAAAAACCAATCGATGATCGCATCCTGCTCTCCAAGGTGGGCGTGTTTCTGGAACTTTACAACACCCACAAAGAATTACGTCTGCACCGGGATCACCTTGCCGAACTGGTCCAGGAGCGTACCGCCTCACTGGGAAAGACTCAGGAGACTCTGCGCGCGTTGAACCGACACATGAACAAGGTCCGAGAGGAAGAACAACGCCGCATTGCCCGTGCCATCCACGACGAAATGGGCAACGTTCTCGCCAATCAGAAAATGACCATCCAATGGCTGCAACGCAATCATTTCAATCACGAACGCATGGTCCGTGAATTGGATCTTATGCAACATCAACTAGATGATATCATTGCCAAGGTCCGTGATATCACCATGATGCTGTACCCACCGATCCTGGATCAATGTGAACTCCTCGCCGCCATGGAATGGCAGGCCAGCGAATTCACCCGCATTAGCGGCATTGCCTGCCTGCTGAATCCGGATTCTGTTGATATCGCGTTGGATGACAACCGCAAAATTGCCTTGTTTCGTATCCTGCAAGAATCCTTGACCAACATACTCAAACACGCCAAGGCCACCGAGGTGCGCATTGGACTGTTGCAGATGGGAGACAGGCTGCGGTTGAGCATCCATGACAACGGACAGGGTATCCATGAGCAGATCCTTTTTGATTCAATGAATACTATGGGATTGTGTGGTATGGAGGAACGAGCCTGTCAGAATGGCGGCGAACTCCATGTGGAAACCTCGTCCACAGGAACCAATATCATCGTCATCATCCCCATCCACCTAAAACGCCCATGATCCGCATTTTGCTGGCAGATGACCATTCCATCTTCCGCGCAGGTCTCAAAAAGATCCTGGCCGATCAGACCGACATTGAAGTGGCGGGAGAAGTGGATAACGGTGATCATGTGCTTGCTTTTCTACAGAATAATTCTTGTAATTTATTGGTGCTGGATGTATCCATGCCAGGAAAAAGTTGTCTGGAGATCATCCAGCATGCCCTGAGAAACAACCCCACCTTGCCTATCATGATCCTGACCATGCATCAAGATCATTTAATGGCGACCCGTTTCATCAAGGCCGGGGCGAAAGGTTATCTCACTAAAGATTGTGGTCTGGATCAACTTTTAAAGGCCATTCGCAGGGTGGCTGCGGGTCGCCGTCACATTGATGAGGAGTTGACTGATCTCATTTTCGATCAAATGGAGGGTGGAAACGAGACCTCTTGCCATACCATGCTTTCCAACCGGGAATACACGGTACTCTGTCGTATTGCTTCCGGTCTTACCGTTACCCAAATCGCTGACGAACTTTCGTTGAGTATTTCGTCCATCAGTTCCTACCGCAACCGTTTGCTCAGAAAATTGAACTTGGAAAACAATGCCCAACTCATCCGCTACGCCATAGAAAATCATCTGCTCACTTGAATCTCCCACAGTCAATCGTCTCTTTTTTGCCGTTGTGGCAACGGCAAGAAAAAGTGAAAAACGCGGCACGATAATTGTGTTTTGTACGCTTCTCAAATGGATATGAATGATTTGTAATGATCAGTTAATCATTACACCATCCACCATTTTTTGTTGAGGGGAGTATCATGAAAATTGCCGACATACGCTTGGGAGTCAAAATCTTCACCTCGTTTTTGTTGATTATGGGCATATTTGGGGTGTTGGTGGCTTATCAGATTCACGGCATGTCAGAACTGGCTCAATTTCAGGATGAGGGGGCGGGACGTTTCAAGGACGCGATCACCATGCAAGAGATCGCACGTCGTTTTGAGCAAATCTATGGTATCGCCGCTGATTCCGCCATCAATCGCAACCTGGAAGAATCGCGAAAATCTCTGCAAACGGCCACCGAGCAGGTGGAAAAGGATTTGACTCAAGTTGCTGCCATGATGAAAACCACCGAAGAACGTAACCGAGCGGAAGAATTATCCAGGCTTTACAAAACCTATCTCTCCTTCATTGCCAAGGATTATTTTGCCGCTGTGGTCGATCTTGTCAATGGAGTTCATGGGGCGGATGAAAAATTACGTCAAATAGATGCGGCGCTGGATAAAAACCGTTCAAAAATAACTGAAATCATTCAGATTGTCGGACAATCCATGACCAAAAAGGCGGAAGAGGCAGACGCCAGTTTTGATGAACTCCGTGGCACGACGATTCGTTGGGCTGTTGGCATGTTGGTTGTGGTCTTGATGATGGTGATGTTCCTGGCACTGCTCCTGACCAGGAGCATCACCCGGCCTGTTCTGCTGGGGGTGGAGTTTGTCAAACGCATTGCCGGTGGCGACCTGACGGCCACCCTCAATCTGGATCAAAAGGATGAAGTGGGCCAATTGGCGTCCACATTGAAAGAGATGGTGATCAATTTGCGTGAGGTTATCGGGGACGTTGCAGGCGCGGCCTCTCAGGTTTCTTCCAGCAGCAACGAAATTTCAAATTCCGCGCAAAATCTCTCTCAGGGTGCGACCGAACAGGCGGCCTCTATTGAGGAAACATCCTCGGCCATGGAAGAGATGTCATCGAACATTGCGCAAAATTCCGAGAACGCCAATACCACCCAGAACATCTCCCAAAAAGCCGCCAGGGACGCTGCGGCAGGGGGAGTTGCGGTTGGGGAAGCTGTCAAAGCCATGAAGGAGATCGCTTCGAAGATCGGCATCATCGAAGAGATCGCCCGACAGACCAATCTGTTGGCCCTGAACGCCGCCATTGAGGCTGCGCGGGCCGGTGAACATGGCAAGGGCTTTGCTGTGGTTGCCGCAGAGGTACGCAAATTGGCCGAAAGAAGCCAAACCGCAGCAGGCGAAATCAGTCATCTATCCGCGTCAAGTGTGAATGTCGCGGAAAAAGCCGGAGGGATCATCAACAAACTGGTGCCGGATATTCAAAAGACGGCGGAACTGATTCAGGAAATCGCCGCCTCCAGCGAGGAACAAAAACAAGGCACCACACAGATCAATCAAGCGATCCAACAGCTTGACCAAGTCATTCAGAAAAATGCCGGTGCTTCCGAGGAGATGGCCGCGACTGCTGAAGAATTGAATGCGCAAGCAGATATGATGACTCAATCCATCTCATTTTTTAACATCGGGCAGGAAGGGAATCGTGTCAAGCGGAAACCAATGGCTCAAAAGCCAAAGGTTGGCACCAAACCGCAACAGATGGTTCATGTCCAAAAGCACACGCCCAAAGCACTGCCCGCGCCTGCGCATAAATCCGGTGACGGGGTTGACCTGAAGATGGGATCTCATTCAGATGATGAATTCGAGACTTTCTAATCAAAAAGGAGCATTGCTTATGAGCGTCGCGGGCATTACAGAAACGACTCAATTTCTGACCTTTTACCTGGATAAGGAAGTGTTCGCCATTGACATTTCCAAAATCAAGGAGGTGTTGGAATTCACTACATTGACCAAGATTCCCCGCACCCCAGATTTCATGTGCGGGGTGATCAACCTTCGGGGGAGCGTGGTGCCAGTGGTGGACATGCGTCTGAAGTTCGGCATGGCCAAGAGTGAACGAACGGTCAATACCTGCATCATCATCATTGATGTGATTCAGGATGATGGATCAACAGTCATCGGGGCTATGGCGGATTCGGTCAAGGAGGTGATGGAGTTGGATCCCAGTCAGATTGAACCTTCACCCAAAATCGGAACTGGTCTGCGTACCGATTTCATTCGTGGCATGGGAAAACAACACGATCATTTTGTCATCCTGCTGGATACGGATCGAATTTTTTCTGCGGAAGAACTCAATCTGCTGCAAGATGCTGGCAACAAGGTGAATAAGGCTGCTTGAAAACCTGGGGGAGCAATCCCCCAGATATTTTTTAGAACACTGACTCAAGACCTTGTCGTTTCATGGCCAGCCTTCAAAAAAAATATTGTGAGTCTGCGCAATGTATCATGTGTCTGAATCCGGGTCACGGATTTTCACTTTTGCCCACTCTGAATCCAACCTGCCGGAAAAGTTTCCTCTGAACGCCCCATCATTATTTCCAGATTTTCACACATCCACCGTCAACGGTCGATCCGCATACTGTGTCCGAATCAACAAAAACTCATCCAGATTGGCCACAAAAAGATCCACCAGACGCGGGTCAAACCGCTTCCCACGGGCCTGCCGAATGAACTCCATGGTACTCTCCAACGACCATGCCTTTTTGTGTACCCGTTCATTGGCCAAGGCATCGAACACCTCTACCAAGGAGACAATACGGGCAAACAGATGAATCTCCTCACCCTTGATTCCCTGGGGATACCCGGTGCCATCCCATCGTTCATGATGCTGCACGGCAATAATGCCAACCATCTGAAAAATGGAACGATTGGATCCTTCAAGCAACCGACTGCCCAGAAAGGCATGGCCTTTCATCACTTCCCATTCGGCACCGTCCAACTGACCCGGCTTGTTCAAAATGGCTTCCGGGATGGCCAGTTTCCCCAGATCATGCAATGGGGCCGCCAACCACAACAGGTCCAATTCCTCCTCGCTCAATCCAGCCAGACAACCCAATAAACGGGCACTCTCAGCCACCCGTCGCACATGATTCCCAGTCTCGTTGACACGCCCCTCAATCAATGCCCCCAACGTGAACGTCAAATCCTCTTGCGTGGCAAAAATTTCACGGTTCAACAGGACGTTGTCAAACGCCAATCCCACATTGCTGGAATAGAGATGAATCAACTCCTGATCCCACTCTGTCAGATTCCCAATCCCCTTGAGATAGAGTACATTTACAGATCCTTTTTGGGTACGAAAATAACCCACATAAATATTATTCTGAAACAGACTCGCCTGCTGTTCCAAAACCGACCGGATCAAACCAACCACAGACTCATCCACAACCGCTTCCACGGGTTGCCCCACCAGATCCACAAAACGCCCGGTCCCGGCATACAACACCATACGCCCCACATCCCCATTGACAGCAAACCCGGAAGTTTGCGCATACAAAGCACTCTCATCCAAACCCAATATGGAAACAAGTTGAGTCAACACACCATTCGCAAGCTTCTTGATGGAACGCGGTTCAAACAGACTGCCTGTGGCGTTGATGATTTTTTTCAACCCCTGCCGATTCTTTTCAATAATCATCAAATCACGATAAGAACGCAAGGACGTAATCACGGAAGTATTCAAGCGGATATCGGTCAGATCGGTCTTTTCTTTGTAATCATTGATATCATAATCCATGATGACCCGATGTTCCGGGGCATAACCGGGCTGACCGGTACGCAAAATGATCCGTACAAATCGGTTCTTCAAGGTCTGACGGATGTAACGCACCGCATCCAGACCAGCCTGATCCGTCTCCATGACCACATCCAGCAGGAGTACGGCAGTATCAGGATGCTCTTGCATCAACCGTTCGGCATCTGCTTGCGAGTAGCCATGAATAAATTCAACACCACGTCCCTCAAAGGTGAATTGGCGCAAGACCAACCCACTCAAAGCATGCACATCCTCATCATCATCAATGATCATGAGTTTCCAGGGAGGCAAGCTGACAGAAATCTCCTGTGGCTCCTGGGGTGCGAATCCAACATCATCAGCAAAAACCAGCTCATCATTGATCATGATTCATCCCTTCCGTTTGATGATCCTGCCCCGACCTCTCACTACGCCAAGGAAAAATGATGGAAAAGTCCACCCCCTGGCCTGGAGAACTGCTGCAATGAATCTCACCAGCCAATACCACCGTGACCAGATTATAAACAATATGCATGCCCAGCCCACTGCCGCCCTTGCTCCGGGCCGTGGTAAAAAAAGGTTCAAAAATCCGCTTCTGGTCCTCTTCGGTCATGCCCCGCCCGTTATCCACGTAGCGCATCCTCACCACATCTCCCTGCCTGACCACATCAATGAGTATCTCCCCAGGTCGTTCTTCATCCAATCCATGCTGCAATGAATTCAACACCAAATTGGTCATGATCTGAGAAAACACGTCTGGTCGCCCAAAATAGCCCAATCCTTCCGGGCATTGGAGCCTGACCTTGTGTGGTGTCCTTTTCAAACGAGGCTGCAAGCTGTGCAAGATTTGCCCAAAAAAGGTCTTGAAATCAAACATCCGTGACGCTTCACTGCTGGTGTCCACGGCCACCTGCTTGAAACTCCTCACCAGTTCCGCCGCCCGCAACAGATTGGACAGAATCATCACAGACGACTCCTGAGCGTCCTTGAAATAGGCCTCCAACTCCACACGACTGAGCTTCCCGTCTGTCAGACGGGCCTGGCACTCCCTGGTTTTGCTCTCCAAAAACGAAGCAGCCGTCACACCAATGCCTACTGGAGTGTTGATCTCATGAGCTACCCCGGCCACCAAGCCCCCCAAGGCCGCCATCTTTTCTGAGGCCAACAATCGAACATGTGTCCGTTTCACCAAATTCAAAGAGGACTCCAAAGCACGATTGGTATTGGACAACTGGGCCGCATATTCCGCTTCCCGCCTACGGGTCGCCACAATCTCCTGGGACAAAATGGCGAATTGTTCCTTGACCTGTTGTACGGAATTACCCTCCGCTGCCAGAGAAAGTTGCATCCCAAGACTCTCATTGGCAAACAGCACCATCTGACGGGTCAACTCCCGCATCCTTTGCCCCACCCAATAAACAAGCCCTAAAAAAACAAGTATCATCAAGAAATGTCCTGTTGCTCGTTGCGTCCTACCTTCAGCAAACAGAGTTTTCGACAACTCGTCCAGCATGGTCTTGGGAATCAAAGTGGCAAAGCGCAAAAAGACATCCGAAGCCATACCATAATCAAGGAATTCCTTGCCAAATAACAAATAATCCCGCTCCAGAACCTCGACAGAGGTGCCATCCGTGATCAGGTCAGGCCGACTGCTGGCCGATACCTGGGTGCCCTCGTCGTTCAAAAAAACAAGAACCCCCTTGGATTGACGTGCAAACTGAAATGACAGCAAAAAATCATCATCAAGCGAGACACTGAATACCAAAATCGCGCGCAAATGGCCATCCGCATCCCGCAAAGCCAAACGGGTCAAAAAATAGGGCACTCCTTGCCACAAGTGGATACTGCTCAAGGTGTTCTCCGTAGCGCAACTCTTGGACAACCCCTCCAAAAGCGATTCCGGCAAAGGCTTGCCCTGGACTCCATAGCTCTCGCGCACACGCCCCTTGGCATCTGCCAACACCACATGATCGGCATAGACAAATCCACGCATCATGGAACGAGCTGGCAACCAACGGGGTTGATCCTTGTGATGAATCAGCACAACATCCTTGGCCTCTGACCATCCTTCAACTTCTTGATTGTCTATATAATTTATGAACTCTGTCCGATCAAGCAACAATTGCGCTGCCCGATCCTGGGAGCGAAACTGTTCATCCATCTGTTTCCAGTCATGATGGGCCTCATCCTTGAGAGCCTCCAACAGATGACTATGAATGATTTCTTGCAGCCGTTTGGAATAAATATCGTCTTGCACAAACCAGAACAAAATCCCCGCAGCCCCGGTGATCAACAGGGCCAGCAGAGTCAGAGGCACCGACTGACGCCAACGATTGAACCGGATTACAAAAGAATTCATGGCTTCTTGTCATGGAGGGGCAAACCGATCAACTCATCCCCCAGAAAAGGCCATCCGGCTTGTTGCAGTCGTTGCGCAGGCACCACATGGTATTTCACAGGCATTTGCTCGACCTGACTTTCGATGTGACGCACCAAATCCAGAGCTTCAGGATTGGCACTTTCAGGATTCTCCCAATGAGTCAGCGTATTCACCCGGAAAAAAGGATACACCCCCTTGACCAAAGCCTCAGTGTCATCCGAGGCAAACCCATTGATCCGAACAGCCTTGATCGGCTTGTCCTTGCCGAAGCGGTCCAAGTTCCACAGGATTTCGTAGCCCACAGCCCCACGATAACTGGCGACCGAGGAGATCATATCCGACACATTGCCCACTTCCGCCATGTCAAGGCTGAACTGCTCCCGATCATTCAAGATCAAACGCCAATGGCCAGGACGGGTCGGACAATGCAAACGCCCCACAGGCCGGACAGGCAGTGAAAAACGGGCTTTGGCCTCTTCCGGGAGCACTTCCGACCAATTGCGGATCACCCCGGAAAACAGATCCCGCGCCTGTTGCTCGGTAAGGCTCTCCACCGGGTTGTCCGCATGGACCAGAATGGCCAGCCCCACAATACCTACACTATGAAAACGCAACCCCGGCAACCGGTCTGTCAGAGCCGGAGGACAACAAAATCCGGCAATATCGACCTGTTTTTTGTTCAACAGAGCTTCCGAGTTGCCACAGGTTCCTTGCCTCACCGCCACTTCCAGGGTGTGCATTTTGGCATATTCCTGAATGATGGGCAAAAAAGCAGTATAGAGGTGTTGATCCAGGGTCAGTGCCACACGGGCCTTTTGCGACACTTCCTCGCGATGAATCGGCTCCTTCTGCCAGGAGTCTGGTTTGGATACCACACCTTGCGGGTCTGAAAACGCTGGACCTGGACCAGGAGGGGCTGCCATGCCATGAACAGGCGAAAACAATAAACCGACCAACAAAAAAAAGGACACAAACATCAAAAAACGCATCTCCTTATACTCCATTCATTATCAATATTAGGGACATGCCACTTAAACCAGAGCAAACCGGGTGGGGAGTATGAATGAATGGATCTGCTCCCTAAGACTCATTGATGACTCTTGGCCAAAATGGTCTGATAAAGTTCCGGCGTGATACCTTCTCCTCTGGAGCGCATCTGATCTAAAACCTCAATGACCGAAGGAATAACACCTTTTAATTTTGCCATCACCAAGATATCCACCATACTGATCGGAAGCAAACCAGTCAAAAACGCTTTTCTGAAAGCCTTTTTATCATCTGTAACAAAAGTTTGTACACCAAGCTCCACCGCCAAGCTGATTGCCTCTCGCTCCCCTACCCCCAAACCCAAAGGCAAAACAGAATCAACGGAACGAACATCAAAAGGCGCGTTGCGAAGGATCCGAACCAGTTCCATATCCCGACACTCAACCAATACCGATTCTGGGAGATACACAGAATCAAACAGTTTTTCAAGACAATGAATCGCCTTACCTTTGGTCAATCTGATCAATGTAGAAGTGTCACAAACGGCAACAGGCATCTCGTTCTCAAAGAAGTCGGATGCCCAATTGTCGCATCAAATCCTCTGCATTTTTTTCTGCAATAACTTGCAGTTCTGGATCCAACTCCCGCATCGTGGCAATCCCATGGCCATGCAACCAATCTCTGCCATTTTCATAGCTCAAGCTCAACAATTCCGCCACCTCACCAACACTCAATGCCCCTTTAATATACTCCCGGATGATCAAACCTTCCCGAATCGCCTGTTGTAAATCCGACAAAACCATACCATGCGCCAGTTGATCTTCTATTGCAACTCGAACTTCCAACATCGTGCAGACTCCTTGATATTCAATACAAACAAATTGGTCTTCGGGAGAACAGCATGCCCTTCAAGTAAAAAGTCAAAACCAAAACCCTGGGGGATGAATCCCCCAGACCCCCTCTTTTTTTTTATTAATTTTAAAAAATATAAAAAAATAAAATATAAAAAAAAAAGGGTGGGGGGAATTGGGGGGCGGTTCACCGCCCCCCAAGGTCTTAAGTTCTTATCAAATCACCTGCAAGCCAACCCGCTCCAACATATCTGTCAAGGCAATCAGAGGCAGACCCATCAAAGCCGTGGGATCATCGCCTGTCATGCGTTCAAACAAGGCAATGCCCAACCCTTCCGACTTGAAACTTCCTGCACAATCAAAGGGACGCTCCCGTTCGAGATAAGCGCGTATTCTGGACTCTGTCAACTCTCGAAACATCACCCGAAACAGAATCAACTCAGTCTGTACACAAGGAGGATGAGGACTCAGCAAACACAATCCAGTCAAAAATTCCACTTCTCGACCAGAAGCCAAACGCAACTGGGCAGCCGCATTGACGAAGTTTCCAGGCTTGCCCAACACCAGCCCATCCATCACCGCAACCTGATCCGAACCAATGATCACCGCATCTGGAAACTCTCCAGCCACGGAATGGGCTTTCTCCTCAGCCAAACGCCGCACCATCTCCCCTGGCGATTCACCAGGTATTCTTTGTTCTTCCCCCCTGGGGGCTGCCACCTCAAAAGGCATGCCGAGCCGTTCCAACAACTGTCGCCGATAAATCGAAGTGGACGCAAGAATGATTCTCATAGGCTTTTCAATAGCAGATCCAAGAGAAACTACCATAGTTCAACCTCTTCAGCCTCATCCTCCACCACTTGCAAGTGACCTGAAGCCACAAGGGAATGATATATATTGACTTGATTCCGTCCATTGCTTTTGGAGTAATAGAGTGCCTTGTCAGCCTTCTCAATGAGCGTTCCCGCCAACTCACCCACTTCAATCCGCACAGCCCCGATGCTGACCGTAACCTGCCCCACCTGGGGAAACGCATAGGATTCAATCGCCTTGCGGAAACGATTCAAAACCATCTCGGCAGCATCAGGTGAAATGTCATTCAACAACACCACAAACTCCTCACCTCCAAAACGAAAACTGGAATCCTTGTCACGGAAACATTCAGTAATCATCCTGGCGAACAACACCAACACCTCATCGCCCATCATATGGCCGTAAGTGTCATTGACCTTCTTGAAATGATCAATATCGAAAATCGCCAAAAACGCACCTTGAAAAGGCAATTCACTTTGACGACGAGTGGCATTCTGCAAAGCCATAAAAATCTTGTTAAATGTCACATCAAAAAACTGTCGGTTATGCAAGCCGGTCAGAGGGTCATGATAAGCCATGAAGCGCAACTGATCTTCGGCAAGCTTCAACTCGCTCTCAGTGTGTCTGTGTTCAAGAATAAGGGCCAGGGTTTGACTGATCGTACTCAACAAGGCATCTTCATCTTGTCTGCGCTGATGACCAGCTTTCAAATACAAACATAAAACACCAAGCAGTCGATCTTTATTAATAATTGGCACACAATAATGACCGTGATCCATCATTCCGACAAAACCGTTTGTATGTTTATCATCCAATCGATTGGTAAAAATGGTTTCTCGTTGTGCTCCAGCTTTGCCACACAAACAATGACCCAATGGGACTCGAGCGCACATGATCAACAAAGGTTCTGACAACTTCTTCTGCCCAACCATGCGCAGGTCTCCAGCTGTTTCATCCATTAAAAACAAGACTCCCTTGCGCATACCTGAAAACCATGGAACTGTGAGAATGATCTCAAGCAAAACTTCAACCTGTTTTTCCAAAGACATCGGTTCCAGACTGGTCTCCAACAATGCGCTGATGGCAATTCTGGTGGTCAATGCCCGATTGGCCACATGCTCGGCATGCTTGCGATTGGCTGTCTCGACTTTCAACTGCTCCTCTTTCTGGTGCAACGCCTCCTGAATGCGTTTGATATCCGCACAATGTTCAATATATCGTTGCAGTGCATCGGGCGCATCGGTTTTCTGGATTTCAATGGCAATATGATGCGCCATTCCATGCACGGACCTGGATCGTTCCTCTGGTCCACACATCAGGATGACTTGCAACGATGCCCGAAGCTCTTTGGCCTCTTGAATCCATATCAAACCATTCTGGTCCGTTGACAACAAATCTGTAACAAGAATATCAATCGGTTCTGCTCTCAGGAAATCCAGAGCCTGCCGTACCGATAATGCTTGATAAACCGTATAAACGGGAGGTCCATATCCTTGCACCAATACGTCCAGGACTTCCTGTTCGTCATCCACAAACAACACTGCAATTTGCACGATGGTTCCCCCAACGCCTATCCGTTTATTTATTATAAACAGTTATAAAAGATCCCATTTGCCCAGGTGAGGCTGACACAGGAAGAACTGCAAGTCGCAACCCCATTACTTTTAGTATTGAAAATAAACTACCCAGCGCAGAACCACACTCTGATGGTAACTTGCATAAAAGTTGATATGTGTTTACACATTCCTTCTCATCCATACCCTGCACCCCACCCAAAGCGATTGCCAATTGACGCAACATAATAAGCAACTCGCCCTGGTCACCCTCCTCAAGAATATCATTAAGTAATTGCATTGCATAAACAGGATCGTCTCTATACATCTCGGCCATGGCTTCATCATGCGATCTATCTTTCATGATCCATCCTCCTTTGCCAATCTTGCAGGTATTTACAAGCACAATCAAGATCAGCATCCTGCGCTTGTTTGTCACCACCCCACTTATCGAACCTCTTCCCCATCATCATGGGACCCGAACCAAAACCCCATCACCTTGGCACCCAGCTTCCCGGACCAGCCAGCAGGAGCATCATCAGCCAACACATAAAATGGACGACTGGAACCTGGGGCCAAGGCCTCGGACTGATCCCCAAAAATACCCCCGGAAACCACCAAAGGATTCACCGCACGGGAGAGTACCACCTGTCCACTGGAATTCAAAAACTCAATATTCACCTGAGCCGCCGTCAATTTCTGATGGCCATGATTGATCAAACGCGCCTTGATCCGTTTTTCCCCGGTATCCATGTCAACCATGGCAAGCTGATCCACACTCACCTCATCCCGCCCGGACAGAACTGGCCTGGAATACAAATCCGCCTCGCCCTCCTTGGCTTCTGAAAGGGATCCCCCATCCGTGAATTTGCCCGCCGCAAGCTTCTTGTCTCGCGCCTTTTTTTCATGGTCAGCAGGCTCTCGATGCGCCTTCTCCACCTCCGAGTCGCTTGACAACGCCCCCATTTTCTTGTCAACCAGCCACCACCCCCCCCCCCAGCACAACCATACCAAGCAGCAAGGCAGCAAACAGAATGATCTTCTTTTTGGATCGGGGCGATTGTTCTTCTGTATTGTCCTCTTCTTCCATGATCCACCTGCGACTCACCAAAAAACCGGCCCAACTTCAGCCCGGAAAGGTTGATTGACACTTTTTTTGAACCACGGAAAGTGCGGAAAGCACGGAAAGCACGAAAGAAAAAAACAGAACCGACAATCAATTTATTTTTTTTAAGTACTTTCCATGCTTTCCGTGGATGAAGCCCCCTTTTGCGCCGTGCAAAAAACACCCTTTATGGCCACACAAGTCTATGCGAGCAAAGCATTCATACCCCATCCAACCAGACACGGGCGTTCTGAAACATCCTCAACCAAGGTCCATCCCCATCCGCACCCACAGGATGCCATGAATGCTGCACCCAGCGAAATACCCGTTCAGGATGCGGCATCATGATCGTCACCCGACCATCCCGACTGGTCACACCCGCCACCCCTCCCAACGAACCATTGGGGTTGGCCGGATAGACTTCAGTGACTTGATCCCGATTGTCCACATACCGCAACGCGATCCTTGACATGTCTGGCTTTCGCCAGTCCGCCCGACCCTCCCCATGGGCACAAGGCACCAACAGCCTCGCCCCCTTCATGCCAGCCAACAAAATCGACTTTGTATCACCAATCTCCACCCTCACCAGCCGCGCCTCGAACCGTCTGCTCTGGTTCAACACAAACCGTGGCCAATCCGCAGCCCCAGGGATCAAATCCGCCAATGTACTGAGCATCTGACACCCATTGCACACACCCAAGGCAAACGTATCCGACCGATGAAAAAACGTATGAAACGCCTCTTGCAAACGACTGTTGAACACAATCGACTTGGCCCACCCCTGCCCTGCCCCCAAAACATCGCCATACGAAAATCCACCGCATGCGGCCAAACCACGATACTCTGCCAGATGAATCCGACCGCTCATCAAATCCGTCATGGTGGCATCCACCGGGTCAAACCCAGCCGCATGAAACGCCGCCGCCATCTCGGTCTGACCATTGATCCCCTGTTCCCGCACAATCAAAATCCGAGGTCGCGCCCCTGTATTGACCATGGGGGCCACGATAAAATCCATGGATACCGCAAGACCCGGATCCGCCACATCCAACAAACCATCATACTCCTGAGTGGCACACGCCGGATCATCACGCAAGGCGCGCATCCGCCAGCTGGTCTCTGACCACAAACGACGGTAAAAGACCCGACTGTTGCCCAGAATCTCTTGTCCCCCCAACGTCACCACAATGCGATCATCCGTGGATGGGACACCAAAAGGTATGGCAACGATGCCCACAGCCCCAAACCGATCACAGACCAAGCCGACCTGTTCACGCCGCACCTGCAACACCGCCCCCAACTCCTCGGCAAAGAGTGCAGCCAACGGATCCCCACCCAAATCATCCAGGGCCACAGTCACCCCGACCCCACCTGCAAACGCCATCTCACATACAGTCACGAACAAACCACCATCGCTCCGGTCGTGATAAGCCAACACCACCCCTGCACGCAACAAAGACTGCACAGTCTCAAAAAATCCGCGCAAGGCCACAGGATCATCCAGATCCGGGGGCACCTCCCCCAACTGCCCATACACCTGGGTCAATGCCGAGGCTCCCAACCGATTTTTCCTGTTGCCCAGATCCACCAACACCAACACACTTTCGCCGCACTCTCTTTGCAACTGGGGTGTCATGGCACCACGCACGTCACCCACCCCGGCAAACGCCGTGATGATCAACGACACCGGAGCCGTGACCGACCGGGACTCCCCGTCTGACCTCCAGACCGTCTTTAATGATAACGAATCTTTGCCAACAGGAATACCGATCCCCAAAGCCGGACACAACTCCAGACCCACAGCCTGCACTGCGGCAAACAGATTGGCATCCTCCCCTGGATGACCAGCCGCCGCCATCCAATTGGCCGAGAGTTTGACCTGTTCCAGGGACTCCACAGGGACCGAGGCCAGATTGGTCAAAGCCTCACCCACCGCCATGCGCGCAGCGGCAGCCGAATCCAACAAGGCTGCCGGGGTCTTTTCTCCCATGGCCATAGCCTCACCGGCCCAACCTGCGTAATCCCGCAAAGTCACCGCCGCATCTGCCACCGGAACCTGCCATGGCCCTACCATTTGATCCCGACTGACCAAACCCGTGACCGTGCGATCCCCAATGGTGATGAGAAATCCCTTGTCCGCAACCGTTGGCAACTGAAGCACCCGTGCTGCTGCCTCTGCCAAAACAATATCCTGGCGGTCAAAAGAGACTCCTGACCAAGGCCGGGTATCGGTGCGGCGCGTCATGCGGGGCGGCTTGCCCAACAAGACGGCCATGGGAATATCGACAGGCCTGGATTCCCCATGAAACAAAACCAGATGCTGTTCAGATGTGGCCTGCCCCAGTATGGCATAGGGACAACGCTCCCGCGCGCAAAAATCCACAAACACATCCCGATTGTGTGGGGCAATGGCCAGGACATAGCGTTCCTGGGCCTCATTGCACCAGATTTCCATGGGCGACATGCCTGGATCGTCGTTGGGAATCTGCGCCAGATCCAACCGTCCGCCGACCCCTCCGCCATGCAGCAATTCCGGGACTGCGTTGGACAAACCACCGGCTCCCACATCATGTATTGAAATGATGGGATTATCGACCCCCATCCGCACGCAGCAGTTGATCACCTCCTGGCAACGACGTTGCATTTCAGCGTTCTCCCGCTGCACCGAGGCAAAATCCAGCTCGGCATGCCCGACACCACTGGTCTGGGAAGAAGCAGCCCCTCCCCCCAACCCGATCAACAGGGCTGGTCCCCCGATCTGCACGATCAAGGCATCAGACGGTAATGGCAGTTTTTCGATGTGTTCCGGTTGAATACTCCCCAAGCCCCCTGCCACCATGATGGGCTTGTGATACCCTCGCACCTCGCCATTGACCCGTTGTTCAAAGGTACGAAAATACCCCAACAGGTTGGGGCGTCCGAATTCGTTGTTGAAATTGGCAGCCCCGATTGGCCCTTTGAGCATGATTTCCAACGCAGAGACAATACGCTCCGGCTTGCCATGGTCCTCATGCTCCCAGGGTCGCACCGCACCGGGCAGTCGCAGATTGGACACGGAAAATCCGGTCAATCCCGCCTTGGGTCGAGATCCCCGACCTGTTGCCCCCTCATCCCGGATCTCCCCACCTGACCCGGTCGCCGCCCCTGGATAAGGGGCAATGGCTGTTGGATGGTTATGGGTTTCGACTTTCATCAAAATATGCGTGTCTCCTGGATGAAACGCATAGATCCCGGTCTTCGGGTCAGGATCAAACCGCATCCCGACCCCCCCGGTCATGACTGCGGCATTGTCCCGATAAGCCGAAAGTGCCGGCCAAGGGGTCTGACGCTCGGTGTTGCGAATCATGCCAAAAAGTGTTTCCTCACGCGCCACCCCATTGATCACCCAGGAGGCATTGAAGATCTTGTGGCGACAATGTTCGGAGTTGGCCTGAGCGAACATCATCAATTCCACGTCTGTCGGATCCCGGCCCACCCTACGGAAATGCTCCACCAGATATTGAATCTCATCCGGGGAGAGGGCCAATCCCATCGTGCCATTGACCTGTTCCAGATCAGCCAGGGGGACGTGTACCAAAGGACGTGGTGACTGATGCAGCAGCATCCACCTTGAAATCTCGATATCATGACTCACATCCTGCATCATCCGGTCATGGATCAAGGGCAACAACCGTTCCTTCTGGGCAGGAGTCAAAGAAGCACCGCCAAAATCATAGGCCACACCGCACTCGATGCGTTGGATCTGGCTCAAACCACACCCACGGGCCATTTCCGTGGCCTTGGTGGACCAGGGCGAAAGCGTCCCGAACCTGGGAACCACGATCAAAGCATGATTGAGGCTGATTTCATCATCTGACGAACCTGAAACAGCATTCAATAATGCCTCAAGGATCTTCATCCCGGCGGCATCCAGATCGTCTGCCAAAACGACATAATAGAGATACCGGACAGAGGAGAGCAGGCCTTGAAGGTCATTTGACCAGCCATCACACACCAACCTGGCATCGAGTGTTGCGCCAAACAACCGTATGGCCTGGGACATGGTCATGACTCCACAGCCAACCCCATGCGGCGCGCCACTTCCCGATACGCCTCGGTCACGCCACCCAGGTCACGACGAAAACGATCTTTGTCCAGTTTTTCCCCAGTGGTGATGTCCCACAAACGGCAGGTATCCGGCGAAATTTCATCGGCCAGTACCACCTGGGAAGGATTTTCCGCCAAACGACCGAACTCCAGCTTGTAATCCACCAGACACACCCCGATGGCAGCGAAAAAACCGGTGAGGACGTCATTGATACGCAGGCAAGCCGTCATGATCCAGTCGAGTTCCGCCTCCGAGGCCCAGCCAAAAACCAGGGCGTGATCCCGTGTGATCAAGGGATCATCCAGGGGATCGGACTTGTAATAAAATTCCACCACAGGCCGGGGCAAGGATTCCCCTTCCGGGCGTCCCAGCCTCTTGGCCATGGAACCGGCCACGACATTCCGCACCACCACCTCCACCGGGATGATCTCCACCTTGCGGACGAGTTGTTCCCGGCCATTCAATTGTTTGACAAAATGGACCGGAATGCCCACGGTTTCCAGCAAGGTCATCAGCCGTGAAGTCACCAGATTGTTGATCACGCCCTTGTCTGTGATGCTTCCTTTTTTCACCCCATTGAATGCGGTTGCATCATCCTTGAAATACTGAACAAGCAAATTCGGGTCATCGGTCGCAAACAGCACCTTGGCCTTGCCTTCATAAAGTCGATCCCGTGTTTCCATGATCCTTGCATCCTTTAAAATGAGTAACTCTCCGACAACCCGGTGCCAACGCGCAGGGGTGTCATGCTCAAACAACGCCCCGTGACCCCATCCGCCTTGATGACCACACCGCAAAGCATGGCCTCGCCCGTGGCCGGTTCGAACCGGGTTGGCATTTTGTACAAAATTTTCGGCATGACCGTATCCGGGCGCATGCCGATAATGGAATCATAACAGCCTGTCATGCCCACATCCGTGATAAATCCAGTGCCTTTATGCAAAATCCGATGATCTGCCGTGGGAATATGGGTATGTGTACCCACCACGGCTGTCACCCGTCCATCCAGATGCAAACCCATGGCCATTTTCTCAGACGAGGCTTCGGCATGCATGTCCACAATCCAGAGATCCGCATCACGGCCCAATCGAACGGTATCCAGCAGTTGATCCGCTGCCCGGAACGGGCAATCCAGGGCATCCATGAAGACACGCCCCTGGAGATTCATCACCCCCACCCGGACCCCGTTGGCACTCTGAAAGACCCCATAACCCCGACCTGGGGTTCCTGGTGGAAAATTGAGCGGACGCAAAAGTCGTTTCTGATCTCCAATGATGGCGTGGATTTCCTTATGCCGCCAGATGTGATTGCCCGTGGTCATGACATCCACCCCGGCTTTGAAGAGTTCCTCTGCCACTTCCGGGGTGACTCCCACTCCGGCAGCCGCATTTTCGCCATTGGCAATGACAAAATCGACCTGACATTTGGCTTTGATGGCCGCCAAATGACGGACTATGGCCCGACGCCCTGGACGACCGAAAATGTCACCGATCAATACAACCACAATCTGACGCGCCTGCTTGCTGGAATGGCTCATGACACTCCGTCATTCTTATTGGAATTTTTACACAAAACAGCCCCCGTTTTTGGAGAGGCCAGGACCATTTACACAATTACAATTTACACAATCAATGAATCATCCTGATCGGGCCTCCCATGGACACGTTAATCAGAGATATGATCACCACGCGCCTTGGGCCAATTGATTCTGCAGGTGCGCGGCAAAGAGGACTCTGACATTACCGTTCAATCATTTCAATCCTTAAGAATGAGCTGTCATATCCGTATGCGGCACTGGTGCCACCAGAGCGTGTGACCATTCCGCCAGAACAGGGATTTCTCCAGCAGCATTCGCGGTATTGACACCATACACAGGATCATGACCACTGGACGAGTTGTCTGCATGATCTGTCAAAGTCCAAAAGGAACCATAATCCCCAGCCCAATCCTCCTGCATCCCATGACTCACACTCATGAAATCCATGGCATGGGGCAGATCCACATCTGAAGTCAAACCTGCCACGACCGCACTCTTGTCAACCAGGAGTGCCGTGGAAGAGGGATACTGGCCGATTGGCATACCCTGGCTCGACCCACCCTGACCGGATAAAGCCACGGAATCCCCCCCACCCTTGCCCAATTCCAGTGTATGCGCGACATCCAGCAGAGAGGCGATATCCAAAGTATTTCCGGTGACCATCCCGGCATCCAGATCAACAGCGGTCCCCACCTTTTGCGCCCCGTTCTCCTTGGTGCCGTGGTCCCCCTTGTCAACACGAGTCAGGTCAATTGGAGTGCCCAATGATGTGAAAGTCAGTGGTCCAACCTCTGAATAACTTTGATCATTTTGATCAGACGGGACAAGAGTGGCCTCTCCTGCCCAATAGGAAAACGTGACCGCAGCCATCACACCCTTCACACCAAGGCTCGACTCGAAACCAGCCAAGTCAGTGACCTTATTCTCTGCCAATTCCGTCGCATGA
>JAMOBH010000304.1:0-6915 GCA_039908085.1 Magnetococcus sp. YQC-5 | reverse complement strand
GGATGGCAGACCTTGCCACCGCCAGGAAATCTTCCCGGTCTCTTGGTCGCGGCATAGGGTTTGCGGTAAAATTTCCTTGCCAGCGTCCGACTTGTTGAACCGACAGACGTGGAACAATGCATGGCCGTCGGTGTCCCGGTAGATCCAACGATGCGACGGGGCCCCGTACCTGTAATGATGGGGCGGTTCGGTCGCATCATCGGGAATGGGGGTAATGGGTAGCCAAACGAGTTTTTTTCCCTGGCTGGTTTTTTGATCCGGTTGGCTGGGGGATGGTGTAGGCCCTGACTGCCCAGCCAGATACCGGAGGGCATCCTGAAATTTCACCCCCTGAATTTTCTCTATGAACCTGATAACGTCTCCCCCCTGTTGGCATCTACCCAGGCAATTCCAGACTTGTTTTTCGGGATCGACTTTGAACGAAGGCGTCGTTTCCTGGTGAAAAGGACAGCACCCCTCCCATTCCCTGCCTGCCTTCTTCATATCCGGGACATACCGCCTGACGATCTCCAACAAATCCACCTGCGACTTGAGAATGCTGACATCCACCCTTGTCTGTCCTGATCGGGTCTTGGTGGGCTTGTAGCCTGAACAGTGTTGCTGTGTCGTCTCCATCATCGCTTTCCCCAAGAAGTCCCGCCGCGCTGACATGAGATGTGCAGCCCGGCTCATTATCTTGTCGCGTTGTCATGCGTCAACCATTGACGACAGATCGTATCATACGGTACAATCAATTTCAATAGCACTTGAAATATTTTGTATCTTGTGTAAGTCTTGGTATGTTGCCTTAGAGGAATCGCCATGGTAGATCAGGAGTTAGTCGATTTTGTGATGGGGAAAAATCGCATGTATGGCGATGCCGAAGCAGAGTCTGCTTCCGGTGTCCCTCTACCCAGTCTGCGGGTTTTGCAAGGTACTGGAGCGATCAAGTCGGAAAAGGTGTCGAAGGAGCACGGTGGTTTTCGTCGCATGTGGACAGAAGGGGAGGTTTTGAAGGCGGCCATCGGGGCGGCATTGGGAGAGCATTTTGCCTGGAACATTCGCTTGGTTGCGGCTGCCTTGGCGAAACATGCAAGTTTTGGTTTTTGGGATCAAATTGCTATATTGTCGCTTACCGCAGCGGATCGCCAGGAGCCAATGGTCCGGAAGCATCGCATTATGGTTGCAGAAGATAATGATTATTATGCTGAGCTGTTCGATCGCAAATTTCTGTTCCTGCGGACACCGGAAGCATCGCCACATCTGCCTGGCTTTCCGGTCAGGAACATACTCCTCGGCATGGTTGATAAAGATCAGTTCCGAAATCTGTCGGCGGCGATTCTGTCTCCTGAAGGGCAGGCAAGGGCAATCGAAGAATTTGGCGAGGAAAAAGCAAAAAGCATCATCAAGTATCATAAAACAGTGATGGCTGCTCATAATAATTTTGTCAGTAAAACCAGCGTTAATATAAGCATGCAGGTGCGAGCGGCCTGGCGTCGCCTGTACGGGATGGAGTCAAAATTTTTGAAAGATGCCTTCGATCAACAAGGAGACAACGCATCATGAGATGTCAGGACAATATCAATAGCCAGGATGAGGGTCGGCATGACATCGCCAGCGATACCGCCACCATTGGCAGTGACCTGCTGCACGGCGCGGATGCCATCGCTGAATTTGTGTTCGGTCACCGAAGATATCGCCGCAAGGTCTATCATCTCACGAGTCACCCAAAACACGGCATGCCCCATTTCAAGATTGGCTCCGTCACCTGCGCACTCAAAAGCAGTTTGCGGCGGTGGATCAAGGAGCAGGAAGGGTTGTCTGAGGCAAACCAGTGATTCCAATCAGAGGGCGCAGACCGGGCATGGGGCTGGTCCCTCCCCTCCTCCAGACTTACTCCCGGCCACGAATCATGTTCAGCAAATCGTCTACAGACAGTTTCCCGCTCATCTCGCCGCCTTCCAGCAGACCATCGGCCAGATCCCGCTTGTGCCGGTGCAGGTCCACAATCTTTTCCTCGATGGTCTCCTTGGTGACCAACCGGTAGATCGTCACCGGTCGCAACTGGCCGATCCGGTGAGCACGGTCCGATGCCTGGTCCTCCACCGCCGGATTCCACCAGGGATCCATGTGGATCACATAATCCGCCGCCGTCAGGTTGATGCCCATCCCGCCTGCTCTCAGGCTGATCAGAAACAGATCACCCTCTCCGGCCTGGAAGGCATCGACACGACGTTGCCGCTCTTTGGCCGGGGTACTCCCGTCCAGGTATTGGTAGGCGATCTTCTTTTCGTCCAGCAAAGCTCGAATGATGGAGAGGTGATCCACAAACTGGCTGAACACCAACGCTTTGTGCCGGTTTTCCAGCAACTCCTCCACCACCTCCCAGAAAACAGCCAGCTTGGTACTTTCAATGGGGCTGTCCGGCAGAACCAGACGACTGTTGCAACAGGCCCGCCGCAGACGCATCAGCTCAGCCAATATTTGGAACCGCTTCTGCTCGGCGGGTCCATCCAGGCTCTCGATATTTTCGATGGCCTTGCGCCGGAGCGTCTCGTAAAAGGCCATCTCTTCCGGGCTCAACTCCACATGCAAGACAATTTCGGTCCGGGACGGTAGTTCCTCCAGCACTTGGCTCTTGGTTCGCCGCAACAAGAAAGGCTGGATCAACTTCCGCAGCCGTTTCTGGGCACCCTTGTCCCCCTGGCGTTCAATGGGAGAGGCGAACCGCGTGTTGAATGTCTCCAACGATCCCAGCAGGCCGGGATTGAGAAACTGGAACAGATTCCACAACTCCCCCAGATGGTTTTCCACCGGCGTGCCGGTGGTGGCCACCCGAAATGCACCCTGCAAAGCCATGGCCGCCTGGGAGCGTTTGGTCAGCCGGTTTTTGATCGCCTGAGCCTCGTCCAGCACGATGACATTCCAATGCACTGCTGCCAGCATCTCGGCTTCCTGTTGCAACAGGCCATAGCTGCAAATCACCACATCAAACGGTTTCAGTGTCTCCAGCGTCTGTTGTCTCTGACCAGCACCAAATACAATGCCGTTTAGGGTGGGAGCAAAGCGGTCAATCTCCCCCAGCCAGTTCAATCCGACAGAGGTGGGTGCCACCACCAGAGACGGCCCCTCCTGTGCCCGATACAGCAAGAGTGCCAGAGTTTGAATCGTTTTCCCCAGCCCCATGTCGTCCGCCAGACAGGCCCCAACCCCCCAAGCGGCCAAACGGGCCAACCAGCGAAAACCTGTGACTTGATAGTCCCGAAACTCTGCTCGCAGCGTGGAAGGCAATACCGGGTCCATGCCCTGGGCCTGATCAATCTTCTTGAGATGAGCCTTCCAGTGCCGGTCAGCCCCCACCGCACCCGCATCGGTGAACAACTCCCGAAACACCGTGCCAGCCAGTGGGTGAAAACGTCGCCCCTTGGCACTCTTCTCGGAAAAAGAGTCAAGTTCTGCCAACCGCTTGCGAAATGCCTCCGTCAGGGCCAGAAACTTGCCGTCTCCCAATGGCACGAAGCGGCTCTCCTTGCCCCGAACCAGATCCAGCAACTGCGTCATCCCCATGACCAGCGACTCGTCCACCTGCAACTCACCAGTCACCGAAAACCAGTCCTGCTCGCGTTGAATCTGCACCCGCATGCTGTCCATGGCTACCGGGCGGCCAACCCGCATCTTCTCCCCCTCGGGCCATGCCACAACCACCTGCTCTGACACTGCCTGCAAATTGACAAGCAGTTCCAGACACTGTTCCGCTTCTTCCAGCACCCATTCGTTCTGCCCCTCTTCGGCAGGCAGGACAGCGGATGCCGCCACCACCGCAGTGGCCTGTTGATTCTCATCCAGCAAATTCCGGTTAGTCTGCACCCGCTTGCCGGCGACCTCGGCGATGATCGTCCGGCCTCCCTTGCCGGGCTGGAAGTAGGGTCCATCCCCAGAAAAGGGGCGAACCCGCAGATTTACCTTGAGCCCATCCCCATGGGGCAAGAGATGAACGTGGGGGGTGGCATCCGCCGGGATCTCCTCCACGTTGGCCATGCTGCCGCCGATACCGGAGTGAATCGTCACCAGCGGTGAGACCGCCTGCATGGCCTGCATCACCCGCGCCCTGGCCCCAACAGGTACCTGCAATCCCTTGTTCCCCAATATTTCAGCAATCCGCTTGTGGGCCGCGGTGATTTCCACCAGTTTGCAGCGGGTCGGCGTCTCCTGGATGGCAATCACCCCCTCCCTTTCCACTGACTCGGCAAAACGGATGCTGACTTGGCCATCTTTCTCTTCTACCAGCAACTCCGGCTCGACTCTCACCACATCAACATTGACATCGGGCGCATCCTCCCAGAACACCAAAGGATGCCCCACCATCGCCAACATGACCTTGAACCAGGAATAATCGTAGAAGTGTCCGGTATAGTAGCCACTTTCACTGGCAATGATGGAACATATCTGCCGGTCCTGATCCGTCCAAAAATCCAGTTCCTGGTTATCCTGGAATAGCCGCTTCATGGCAATCATACGCCCTTTGGTCCAGACACCCCGAGCAGAACGCTGCTGTTCCCGTGGTTGGATGCTGCGCACGCCACCATTCACGATCTGGATCATCCAGACCAGACGCTTGTTGCCATTGGTCTTGACCTGCTCTTCGTCAGGAGTCCCCATCTGGACCAGGGAGGTCAAAGCCCGCTCCCATGGCTCTTCCAAGGCAACAATGGAGAGCAGACTGTGCATCCCGGTGGTCTGTCTGATCGTGGCTGCCCGATTTGCAACAACGGTCTCTGCCGGATCCAGAGCCGACATGAGTGTCGCGCTCTCCATGAGTGCCCAATGGTGGCTATGCCGTTCGGCTTGGTCGAACAGATCCTGCAATGCGTGTTTATCTTTGCGTGCCTGCTCAATGTCAGCCCAGAATCCGGCCACTGCCCGGAACAGTTTTGTCAGACGTGTCTCCCGTGCCGCCCGCCGCAATCGGATCTCTTCCGGATTTATCCAATCCGGTATCCAATCCACCCCTGAGTTGAGCAATGTCAGAGCCTGTTTGATCTTGTTCTGCTGCACCGCCAGAGCCGCTTCGAGACAGGCACAAATGGGAGTGAGAGGGGTCATCGGCTTTTTGGCAGACTGCATCAAAAACTCAGCCAACCAGGTACGATGTTCCGGCTTACCGCTTTTCAGCAGGGCGAGAAGCAAAAACAAGCCACTCAACTCCCCCAGGATCATCCGCCGCCGGTCATTCACCCTTTTGACCATCCCCATCAGCCGTTCAAATGACTGCACAGCCTGTTCATTCTCGCCGCGTACAAAATGGATCCACCCCTGCAGTGCAACGGCACCTTCGACTGGCTTACCGGCCTGAAGCACTCCTTGCGCCTCGTCAAGATGCCCCTGAAAAATCAGGATGGTAACCAACAGTTTGCGCATCCGCACGGCCAGCAACTCGTCTGGATGATGCCGGAGTTCATGCAGCAAGGGCAGGATGTCAGCCACTGTTGTAAAATTTTCCAGGCGACTGGCAACCACCTCCTGGAGCGCATCGGCCTGGATGGACGGGGGTAAAGCCCGAAACCACTCGGCAACAAATGGACGATCACAGATCTGGGCGTATGGTCGATACACCATCATTTGCTCCCGGCACTGCTCCAGGCAGATCTGTGCATATTTTGCGGCCCGTTGTGCGTCATGAGAGAATACGGCTATCCGCAGATCCCTCAGGCAACGTTCATAGCTGGCGACCTTTTTGGCATAATTTTGATAGAGAGGGAATTCTCGCTGGATAACGGTAGACATCTGCTGCAACCGCCCGGCAGCAACGGCACAACGGGTTGCATGGGCCGCAATGGAGGCGGCACAATAAAACTGGTTGGCAGGCTGTACTCCGGTGACAATCAGCTTGAACCCCGCCAGGCGGTCAATGATCGGGGTCAGCCCCATGCTGCTCAGGGATCGTCCGTCCACCCCCAGAATGCCCGCATCCCGCATATGTTTGGCCAGATTGGTGCGGTTGATGGGCTCCATCAGGAGAGACAAAAATTGCAAGACAGCCTGTGCAACCGGCGACAAGCGGTCGTAGTACTCCTGGGCCATCTGCGGTGTGAGTTCTGTACGTGTCACCGTCATTGCCAAACTCCACGGTTCCGTCTATTGCCGATACCGAATCAACGGTTCGCCCTCTCCAAAATTTCCCCTTCGATCAACCCGACATCCGCTTCCCGACGCCCCTCTGCATCCATGACCTTGAACAGCAGACTGTAGGCCACCCGCCAGCGCGTCCCCTCCGTGGTCAGGATGGAGACCGTCTTCTGGTTGAGTTGCAGGATGGTCCCATACCGTTCACGGTGCTCGCGGTCGAAAAACCCGACGGATTCACCCACCTTTAACTGGTTTTTGTCCAGGCGTTTCTGGCCCTGCTGGGGATGGATATCGGTGTCCACCCCGGCCAGGTTGATGACGTAAAAAGGCATGCTCCACCGTTTGCCATCTGCCGTATCCTTCAAATACACACAGGTTCGCTGCACCTCTTCCACCACGGCATCGACCAACCGGTTTTTCCTACCACAGAAATAGGAGATAGCCATTCCGGGCCGCAGATGACGTTTGATCGGAAGCATGCGTTCCGGCTGCTCCAACATGCCGTCAATCCCCATCCGCAGACGGTACAGATCAAATGGGCTTGCGCCCTGCAATGCGTGCAATATTTCTGAATAATCCACCATCTACTCCAAGCATATTGATCTGCTTATCATTTATCCCTGTCAACCCTACCTGCAGAATAGCCTGGGAATGACGGTCCGACAAGATTTGCTCGAAAATTTGTGGCGACCACCCCCCCCCCCCCCAACGCCCGCCTCACCGAAGCCGCCCACATCCTCGCCACCGGCCTCCGCCGCCTCAAAGAAAAACAAAAAACGGAGAATTTTCCCCTGGATAACTCGCCAAACC
>JAMOBH010000303.1:0-6944 GCA_039908085.1 Magnetococcus sp. YQC-5 | reverse complement strand
GGTGTGACATTGTCTTTCCTATTGGTTTTTTTGAATTAATGATCAATGAAACTTAAAAATTACTTAATTACATGCTATACTATCTCGTTAATTGGGTCAAGCTATAGTTGCCAAAGTTTCCCCCCTGTCGGTTCAACCTGGATGAACAGACCGCCACCGTCAGAGATCTTAATTGTCTTGTCGGAAGGCTTGATGGCCCTTACTGCTGTGTCGGTTAGCGGCATTTTTGTTGGTGGTTCCTTTGTTGGTTGTTGGTCCACCAAAGAATACACCAACAAATTTGTTGGTTGCAATCGGTTTTCCTCGGTACTCTTCGGACATAAAAAAGCCCGTAAACGTTGATTTTACGGGCTTTTTGGATCTCTTCGGTACTCTTCGGGCGTAGTAATGGCGTCCCCAACGGGAGTCGAACCCGTGTTACCGGCGTGAGAGGCCAGCGTCCTAGGCCACTAGACGATGGGGACTGGCTACGTCACTCTTGTAACCTTAGATGCTGTTTCAGGCAAGCTTTTTTCTGCATGGGACAGCGTCATTTTTTTTTGACCGTGTCAAAGGGGCTGAATGGGAATGACGTTGGCTTTGCGACGTTTTCCGGCGGCTTTCAGTTCCTCAAGATAGGCGTTCCAGATGGCTGCCTGGTCAATGCCCAACTCAAACAAGGTTTCCCAGGAATAGAGTCCGCTGTCATGTCCGTCGTTAAAGGCCAGCTTGACCGCATAGTGGCCCACTGGCGTAATCGAGGTGATGGTGACATCCTGTTTGCCATCCACCAGTTGCGCTTCCTCAGGGGTGTGGCCCGCACATTTGGCACAGGGACATTTGACACGCAGGTATTCCATGGAATAGCGGAAGTGTTCCCCAGTGTCCCAGGTGATCTCAATGGCACGATCAACGGTTTTTTGACGGATTTCGGTGGGGATGTGTTGGCTGCCATAGGACATGGTCATGTTCTCTTTTTTATGTTAAAGGGGCCGTGGGGTCTGTGGCGAATGTCTCTTCGGCTACTGCTTCCACTTGTTGACGTCTTTTTTGATAGCCAGGGTCATTCAGCAATTTTTTGATGGAGCCTGGCTCTGGATGGAAGCGTTGCAAGATCTGTCGGATGCGCTGGGATGAGGCTTCGGTTTCTCTGTTTTTCATGGACTTGATCGCCTGCGAAATCCCCTCGACCACGGATTCATTGTCTTCCATGCGACCCGTACAACAGAGAACCAGATCGCAACCCGCTTCAATGGCGTGACGCGCACGTTCCTCCATGGAGCCTTGGAGGGCACCCATCTCCAGGGCATCGGAAACAATAAGGCCTCGATAATGCCATTTTTGACGCAAAGTCTTGTACAAAAGGGTGCGTGACCAGGTGGCTGGAATACCGCCATCCAGTTGTGACAGCCCGATATGTGCGGTCATAATGCCAGGCAGGTTGCTCAACAGCGCATGGAATGGATTCATTTCCCATTTTTTCATGGCCTGGAGACTCTTGTTCAGAATCGGAAGGGTATGGTGAGAGTCGGCTTGCGCTGCACCATGGCCCGGAAAATGCTTGCCAATGGCCATGACTCCTGTTTCACTGAAGCCTTGGAGCCAAGAGGTCGCATTCAGGATGACTTCGGTGAAATGGGCACCAAAGGCACGTTCGCCTATCACCGGATCCGCTCCTTCTTCACGGATGTCCAATACCGGCGCACAGTTGACCCCAATGCCCAAGGTGCGAAGTTCTTCGCCGCATAACCTGCCTGCCGTATAAAGCAGACGTTCGGCGCGTATGGGATCCTGGCGGGCCAGCCGTGCAAATTGAAATGGGCTGGGATAACGGGTCAGCGGTGAACGCAAACGTTGTACTCGTCCCCCTTCCTGGTCAATCCAGATCGTGGGCGATCCGGCTGTTTTGCCAAGGGTCTTGATGAGCGTTTCGGTTTGTTTCATGTCCGCCAGATTGCGTCCAAACAGGATGACCCCCGATGGGCGGGCACGGTTCAAAAAAGCCATCTCTTCTGCGGTTGGTTCTGTGGCTTGCAGTGCGATGATCAGATGGATTTGTGGTTTCATTTATGCTGTAATCCTGTTAGGCTTCTTGAAGGTTTGATGATCAATCAACATCAACACTAGGATATGGTCTCGAAAAATGCAACTCAATGCGTTGGTTAAAATAGTGAATGGTGCCAATTGGCACAAAAAACGGGTGTTCGGGTTGTTGTTCGCAGGGTATACGGGATTAATTTATTACTTTTCTTCATTGCCTGGTCAGAGTGGTCCCCCTTTGTTTGCTAATGTGGACAAAGTTGAACATGTGATTGTGTATGGTTTCATGGCTGGTGCGGTTTGGGTTTTGTTGCGTCAATGGCCTGTTTTCAAACGGTGCTGGCTTTGGGCCTGGGTTTATTCTGTAGGTCATGGGGCGTTTTCGGAGTGGCATCAGTTGTTTGTGCCGGGCCGCTACGCCGATCTCCTGGATCTGCTGGCCGATGCGGTGGGGGCCACCTTGAGCATCTGGTTGCTGGAAACATTGCGTACCCGACGCGAAAAACAAGAAAAGAAAATCATGTCTGAGCATCCAACACCAGAACCAGAGCATCCGTTGGTATTAACGTCTCAACCCGCTTGACGCATGGCATCGTGGCATGGGCAATCTGGTCGTCTCCCGGCTACGGGAGGCGAACCACTTCCACCCGATTGTCATGAAAGGCCGGCCCTCCATCAGGAGCGGTCGGCTGCGAATGGGTCAGGGCATTCAAGGAAATCCCCTCAGGAAACGCGGATGCTGGCCAGTTGGATTCGCACAAGGTCAGGCCGGGCCGTACCTTTTCCGTCACGTAAGCGGTCATGGTCAGTTTCCCTTGGCCGTTGAAAACCGCTACCAGATCCCCATCATCGATGGCTCTTGTCATGGCATCTGCGGGATTGATCCATAGTTTGGGTGATCCTCGGCGTTTCATGACGGTCGAAGAATGGGTGAATGTGGTGTTGAGTACTTCCATGGCAGGGGGTGTCATGAAATCCAACGGATAGGCGCGAGCCTCTTTTGGGTCGTCCCTCCGGTTGACCGGCCAGTGGTCGGGCAGGGGCGGCATGTCGGACCTGGGCCATTCTGGACGAAATCGAAAACGTCCGTCTGGCTTGGGAAATCCATCCAGAAAATGACGTTCCCGCCAGGTGGGGGAACAGTCGAGCCAGCTTTTTCCCCAGGATGTCCAGTCAGGCACTCCAGATTCCTCAAGAACCCGTCGAATGGTGGCAGCCGTATCCAGTTGGAACGGTTCATCCGTGAATCCCAGTCGCAAAGCCAGGGCATTGACCAGGTCGTGGTTGCATCGGGCTTGACCATAGGGTGGCAGCAGCGGCCCAGCGTGTTGCAGGGTGTATTGACCATAGGATTTATACAGGTCTTCGTGTTCCAGAAACGTGGTGGCAGGAAGCAACACATCGGCAAAGCGTGCGGTATCGGTCATGACCTGTTCGTGGACCACGGTGAAGAGATCCTCGCGCGCCAGGCCATGCCACACCCTTTGAAGATTGGGACAACTGCCTGCCGGGTTGGCGTGGGAGATCAACAGCGCGGCGATGGGCGGGGAGAGGTGCGGATCGGTGAGGAGTTCTCCCAGGCGGCTCATATCCAGGGTGCGTGGGGAAGGGGTGCCAGAGGAAGCAGGAGGGAGTGGTTGATTGCTCAGGTGGAAGGCCCCGCCAGTGGCAAACAGGGCACCACCTCCTTGTTTGGTCCAGGCCCCGGTCATGGCAGGCAGACAGGAGACGGCATGAACATTGACCGCACCGTTGTTTTGTCGGCTCATGCCCAGTCCGATACGGATGAACGGTGCCTTGGCCTGGCCATAAAGTCGGGCGAATTCGCGGATTTGGTTTGCTTCCAGTCCGGTGATGGCCGCAGCCCAAGTCGGGGAGCGCGTCTCCAGGTGGCGTTGCACCTCCGGGTTGAAGTCGGTGTAGCGGGCGAGATATTCAGCATCGGCCAATCCTTCTTCCAACAAGACGTGCATGACAGCCGTGGCCAAGGCCGCGTCTGTGCCGGGACGGGGTGCCAGATGGAGATCGGACAGTCGGGCCGTGTGGTTGCGATAGGGATCCACAACCACCAGTCGGGCACCTTGTTGGCGGGCGCGTTTGACAAAGGTCATCAATGAGAGGTGGGTGGCTGCGGCATTGATGCCCCATAAAATCGGCAGGTCACTCTCGGCCATTTCCGAGGGATCAGGACCAAGAGCCAGGCCAACACCAGCCCTCCAGCCTGCCCAGCCAATGGAGTAGCAAATAGTGGTCTCCATCCCGGAAAATCCGGCGCGGGTGGTCAGTCGGGCATAGGCCCGTCGTTGAATCACCCCCATGGTCCCACCGTAAAAAAAAGGCCATACAGCCTCTGGCCCCCATTGGGTCATGATGGCTTGCAGTTTGGTGGCCACGTGATCCAGGGCGTCATCCCAGGAGATGGCCTGAAAGGATCCCATGCCTTTGGGACCGGTGCGGATCATGGGGGTGGCGATGCGGGGACCGGTTTGGATCTCGTGGTAGCGGGCGACCTTGCCGCAAATGACCCCTTGTGTGCAGGGGTGTTCGGGATTTCCTTCGATAGAGACGAGTCTGTCCTCTTCAATGGAAATCTTCAAGGCGCAGGCACCGGGACAGTCCAGAGGGCAGACACTGTCAAAGGTTGCGATCATGGAACTCCTTTGCCTATCTGGGGCGGTTTGTGGATAATCGGAGGGTTATGGATAAAAATCAGATTATCGCACTCTTTTCTGCGTTCAGGGAAGCGGATCCGACACCCAAAGGCGCGCTTTTTTATCGCTCTCCGTATGAACTTCTGGTGGCGGTGGTGCTGTCAGCCCAGTCCACGGATCAGGGCGTCAATCGGGTCACGCCGGGCTTGTTCGCCATGGCGGGTGATCCGGTTTCCATGATCCGGTTGGGAGAGGAAAGGGTGCGGGAGCAGATTCGTTCTTTGGGCTTGTATAACACCAAGGCGAAATATCTGGTGGCTTTGAGTCATATTCTCGTGGAACGGTTTCAGGGCGAGGTTCCCCAGACCCGTGAGGAGTTGGAGTCCCTGCCTGGTGTGGGGCGCAAGAGTGCCAATGTGGTCATGAACAGTGCTTTTGGTCAGCCAACGCTGGGCGTGGATACGCATGTTTTCCGGGTTTCCAATCGCACAGGGTTGGCCATCGGCAAGACCCCGGAAGCGGTTGAACAGAGGTTGATGCAGTGTGTGCCCCAGGAGTTTTTGTGGCATGCCCATCATTGGTTGATAGCCCATGGACGGCATGTCTGTACGGCCAGAAAACCGGCTTGTGGTCGTTGTCGGATTGTCAGTTGGTGTGACTGGAACGAAAAAAACAGGTCTTCCATATAAAACGGGACAAGTTGTTGGAGGTTGAAGCTTCTGCTATCAATCAAATGGCTCAAAATCAAATGGCTACAGCATGTCCTGCTTGAAAGTGGGAGCCCAGGTATGTCAATCAAGGGAATGAATTCATGAATTTTATCTCCATTTGGCGACGGATCGACCAGATGTCGCCGTTCGACAAGATCGTAGCTCAGTTGTTGGCCATTTTTTATGTTTCGGTCAGTCGGACCGAGTTGTTCAAGGCGTTGCAAAAGAGCGAACATCTTGCATTGTTAAAAAAAGGCGCGTTATTGAACCAGCAGTTGGAGTCGAGTCTGGTCCGTCTGGCTGCGGCAGGTCTCATTGTCGAGGAGAAGGCAGTACGGGGCGTGAGTGGGATTCGCATGCCTCCAGGCATCTCCTGGGAGGCGATGCGGGAAATGGTGGATCAGGAGGGATTCGCGGGATTGGTGCGAGCGGTGCAGGAAACAACTCCTGCGATCATACAATACACTTGGGGTTTATCAAGAGCGGTTTCATATGATTTGTGCTTGCGTGAGATTCGGGTTGGTTTGTTGTCCAATGATATAGAGCCGGTGAATTATTTTGTGGATTTGGCCAAAAAGGAGTTTCCAGAGGCCAATCGGATGCCTCCATTTGTGCGTTTGTGTTTGCAGCCTTTGCGTTTGGAATGGTTGGCCAGTCGTACCATGGCATTGCAGTCCAAGGCCTTGGCAGAGATTATGGAACATCTGGTGAAGACCTGCGGGCCTTATGAGTCTTTAATGCCTTTGTTGGAAAGTTATCGGTTGGTGCCAGTCGAGCGGCATGGACCTTTTTTTCGTCATATTTGGGTGGTTTTTTTGTTGTTGGCCAATCGATTGGCTGAGGCCAGGGAGATTCTTGGGGGGGATGAACCGGTAGAGGCTCCGTTGTGTTTGCGGGCTTGGAGTGCCTGTTTGCAAGGGGATAACGAGCGGGCGATCATGGGGTTTGAAGAGAGTCTGAGGATGTTGGGGAAGGGCAACAAGGGAAAAATCAAAAAGGGGTTTTTGGTGCATCCAAGTGGTCCATTTTTCATTTTGGCCTTGTTGAAAAGCGGGAACCGGAGTCATCGGCGGACGGCCATGGAATACATGGATTTGGTTTTTCGGGCGACGTTTGATCCTTATCGACCGGCTTATGAAGCGTTGTTTGCTCTGGCTTTGGTGATGGACAACCGGGTACAGGCCGCACAAAGCTGGTTGGAGCAGGAGGAGACCGGCGGGGAGGTGGCTTCTGATATAGCCACCATTCATCGGCGGTTGGTGGGTGGAGGGAATCGGGTTGTCTTGGAGGGGATGCCGGGATTTTTTCAATTTTTTCATGTTCTGGCTCATTATTGGATTGATCCTGAGAAGGCGCGGCAGCATATTCCGGTAATCAAGGAACTGGTCACGTTGGCTCGTGACAATGGTCATGTCTGGATGGCGCGGGAGAGTGCTGCTTTGTTGAATGGGCTGGAGGGCAACAAGTGAATCCGTGGACGATCCTGGGCAACCACCTCCGGCAAATGCTCACCAACTCCACCAATTTCTGACTGCAACGTGGCCAACGACGACAACCCAGGCAG
>JAMOBH010000020.1:0-30477 GCA_039908085.1 Magnetococcus sp. YQC-5 | reverse complement strand
CAATCAAGAGAATCCCGCTGGCCACTCCCTGATCATCTGTCATCAGGGCTGCCGAGAGCAAAACCGGAACAACACGCCCATCCCCGGTCAGCAGATGATTGGGGACATTACGCATGACCTTGTTTTGCATGAGTTCTTGAAAATTGGTTTGCTTGAAGAACTGCTGGACCGGTTGTCCGATGATCTCCTTGACAGGCAGCCCCAATGGCTCCGTATGATTGACATCTTGAATCAAACCCTCCATGGAAAGGAGCATGAACACATCCTGCATGGCATCGAGGATCTTTTCGGTATGCTGTTTGGCCCGTATCAACCCTTGTTTGCTTGCATTCAAGTCATGGATCATTTGGTTGAAGGATGCGGTCAGTTGGGCGGTTTCATCATGGCCCTGAACCTGGAGGGTAAGCTTGAAGTTGCCACGAGCGACCTCTTTGGTCGCGTCGAACAAGCGTTGGATCGGGTTGGTAAGAGAACGCGCCAGAGCTTCCGCGCTCATGGCCCCAAACAGTATCATCATCAGAGGTGTGATGATGATGATGGCAAGAATCTGGTCAAATGAAAACCTGCCTTCAATCAAATGATCATGAGCCTTGATCACAGCGACACGCCAATCCAGAAACTCAAGTGATTGAAAGGCCAAGTAATAGGTATCGCCATTGTATTGAAAGTACCCCTGACTGGTTTGTCCTGCTTTGATTTGCTGCACCATTTTGATGAAATCAGGATCTTGCGAAAGGGTCTCCACACTGGAAAAATCATCGCTCAAACGAAACTCCTGATTCTCTTTATCATACACATGTTGTTTGCTGGGCATTTCGCTGGCACTGTCTGCCAGAATCAATCCTGCGGCATCCAAAAGCAGATATCGCTCCCGCGCCGTACCATTTCTGGTCACGATCTTCTGAAATGTAGTCAGTGGAATCTCGAAATGAAAAAAGGCGGGAACGGTCTGATCTGGCATGACGACCGGGGAGGTGTAAGCAATGACCCACTCCTGATAATCCGGGGAAATGTAGAGTTGAGTCGTAAAGGTCTCCTCTGCGCCCAGTTGCAAACTTTTCTTGAAAAAAGGGAGATGGTCTTCATGGATGTCCAACGTCTCGGCCTTCTTGTGCTTGGCCAATCGCATGTGTTCACGTCCATGGCGGTCGATCAAACAGGTCTCCACGACCGGAAAATGATCTTGCAGTGTATCGCCGATTTTTTCCAGTTTCTGCCTGATGGCATTTTGTCGGTCTGTGAAAAGGATTGGTTCATCAGGCTTGTCTGTAACAAGGCTGGATTCTGGCAGGGCGAAATATTCCGCAAACGTGGGGCAATCCATGGCAAACAGAATGGCCTGCCTGGCATTGGTATGAAAAGCCTGAATGGCTTGAAACCGTTGTTCCAGATTTTTTTGCATGGTAAAGAAGGCATTCTGACTCACGCTGTTGTCGATTACCCAATAGGTGATCCAACCCGTGATACCCATGCCCACAGCCAAAAGGGTCACAACAGATGCAAGTATTTTGGTTTTTAATTTTGCAAGCTTGAATTGATTCACGATACCTCCCACTTGGCAAACATTCTCACCACCCATAACCGAACAGTATCGACGATTGTGATAATATGCGCAATCACAATGTGTATCAAATTTAACATATAACTATTTCATGGCCCTGCTGAAAATCGTCCAGATTATATCTTAAACTATCATATTTTATCAAACTTTGTTGAAAAAAAAGCATGAATCCAGCAAAAAATATTTCAATGTGCTGGTTTCAAATATATACTGACACATCGTGTATTGGATGCCGACTTGCGCACGTGAGCGACCAGGAAATCAATAATAAAACAGACCTGTAAATCAAACAAGGCAAATAATTAATGACTTATGATTGCAACACAAATCTATTAAATATTACTTCATCGATGACCAATCGCCGGTTCTGGGACAGGAATTGCACCCAGATCCAGGCAGAGCTGCTGTTGGACAAAAAGTGTTCCATGCATGGAGTCATCATCAACCTGAGCCTGACAGGAGCTTTATTGCAGGTCAGTGATCCAGCAGTACAGGTTTCAGTCGGTCAAATGGGGACGCTCAAACTGATTTCAGAACAAGGCAATACCCTTGAATATCCTTGCGAAATCGTGCGGGTCATGGACAACCTGCTTGCCATGACTCTGGTAGACAAGCATACAACATTTGGTATTGCACTCACCTATGATCTGTTGGAACTTCTGCATGGCATTGGCAGTGCGTGCGCCAACTCTCTGGACCTGGAGGAGACTCTGCAAGCCTGCGTCACGCATGTACGCACTTTTTTGCAGGCAGAAGCCTCCTCCATTTTTCTGGTGGATGAACAGAATGGCAACCTGGTCTGTCGGGCCTGCTCCGGTCCAGTAGCCATCACCGGCCTGACGCTTCCCCTTGACAAGGGACTGGTTGGAAAATCAGTGAAAGATTCCACGCCAGTTATTGTGATGGATGTCCGCAAAGATCCTCAATTCTCCCAAACCATCGACACCCAGACCGGTTTTGTGACCCGTTCCCTGATCAGTGTTCCCCTGCGCGTGATGGACAAGACCATCGGTGCCTTTGAAGTGATCAACAAAAAGGACAATCGTCTGTTTGAGGATCGTGATCAATATATTTTATCTGCCATGGCAGCCACGGTAGCCATGGCGATTTACAATGCCCGACAACACCGACAGTTTCTGGAACATGAGAGACGGGAGCGGGAACTGGCTTTGGCCCGCGCACTACAAGAAAGCTTCATGCCCGCCCCTTTTCCACATACTTTTCCAGTGCATGGAGCCAATCTGTCCGCCTTGGAGCTTTCCGGCGATTTTTATGACATCCTGCCTTTAGCCGATGGTCGCATTTTTTTTCTGTTGGGAGATGTCTCTGGCAAGGGGGCCAATGCAGGGCTGTTCATGGCCAGAATCAGCAGCCTGCTCAGATTTTTGGGTAAAATCCGGGAGGATCCAGCCAAGATCCTGGAATCGGTCAACAGTGAATTGATCGGTTCAGTACGCATGGGCATGTTCGTGACCCTGGTGGCTGGATTGTTCCACCCCCAGGAGAAGCGGGTGGTGTTGGCCAATGCGGGACACCCCCCGCCCTTGCGCTATTGGCACAGTCAAAACAGGTTCCAGGAATTGAAGGGAGATGGCATTCCGTTGGGTATCATCTCCAATCTGCATTGTGTAAACACAACTTTTATTCTAGACGAGGGAGAGATCCTGCTGCTTTATTCCGACGGCGCCATTGAATCCAGGTTGCCCAAAGGGGATGAATTTTTGGGCATGGAGGGGTTTCAACAATTGGTGCGTGAAACCGCACATGTGCCTGCCCATCGTCGGTTGGGGTCATTGTTGTCCAGGATGCATCACCCGGAACTCCATCTGCACGACGACATTACATTGGTATTGGTTGATCCATGAATGGCCTCGCCCGAACCCCCACCACCCAAAGGAATGAGTTTCCCCTGAACCCTCAACAAGTTAACCAGACGTGCTGACAAACCTGCGCCCCCCTCGCATCAAAGCACCACCCAGCTTCACCACTGTCAGAAGGCAACTGTCTTGCTGGAATTGTCAATCATTTTTTTGTACAGTGTCCAATTCCGTGGTATTCTTTTCTCCTCATCAATTTTGATATGGAGTATCCCATGTCCCACGCCATTGCTTTTGACACCCTGTCCAGCGTCAAGCGTATGAAAGAAGCCGGATTCACGGATGCACAGGCGGAAACGCAGACCCGCATCATTGCTGAACTGGTGGATGATCGGTTGGCTACCAAGCAGGATTTGGAAAATTTAGCCACCAAAAATGATATTTCACGTCTGGAATTCGAGCTTAAGCTCATCAAATGGATGCTGGCCTTGGTCATTGCATCAACCGTACTTCCCGCCTTGAAGCACCTGTTTGGCGGATAAACTGAAATGTTCATACCGCACCTCCACACCAGACAACCCGGTTGATGCCAAGGCGATAGATTCCAAGCAACAAAAAAGGAGTCAACCAGACTTGGCTGACTCCTTGATGTCATGATTTCATGATTGGTACCGGGGGTCGGAGTCGAACCGACATGACCTTGCGGTCGCCAGATTTTGAGTCTGGTGCGTCTACCAGTTTCGCCACCTCGGCATTGATGAAGATGGTATCAAATGATCTTGAAATCGTCAACCCCAATCTTTGGGGGTGCTGTCATTATTCTGTTCGCGGTTGGCGCACCGGGGCGTAATAGTGGATACACTGGCCGCCAAAAATATCAGCCGCTTCCATGAGGGTTTCGGAAAGCGTTGGATGAGGATGAACCATATGGGCCAACTCCTGGGCCGTGACGCCTCGCTCCAGGGCTACCACCCCGGCGGCAATGAGTTCTCCCGCACCACTGCCCGTGATGCCAATGCCCAGAATTTTTCCCGTGTCAGGTTCCAGAACCAACTTGGTCACCCCTTCGGTCCGTTCCAAAGTCTGGGCACGTCCAGACGCAGCCCAGGGAAAACGTACCGCTCGCACGGCTATCCCCTTGTTGCGGGCTTCGGTTTCCATCAAACCGGCCCACGCCACTTCCGGGTCCGTATATGTGACCGCCGGGATGATCGGGGCATGAACAGGTGCTGCTTTGCCAACCAATGTGGCCACAACCACACGCGCCTGCATGGCCGCCTTGTGAGCCAGCATGGGACCACCAACCACATCTCCAATGGCCAGAATGGCAGGATCCGATGTTGACATCCCCGCATCAACCTGAATTTCATGGCGTGCGTTGCAAGTCACCTGGGTATTTTCCAACCCCAGGTGGTCGCTCATGGCCACCCTTCCGGCAGCAACCAATACCCGTTCCACATCGAAATGATGGATTTGACCGGAACTCTCTTGTACGCCCACATGCAATCCGGCATGGCTTGGCTCCAATGAACGGACACAGGCATTGACCATGATGGATTCCATGATTTTGTCAAGCCGTGCAACCACTGGCCTGACCAAATCCCGATCTGTCCCCGGAAGCAATCCGGTCCCAGCCTCGACCACCCGCACCCGTGCCCCCAAAGCAGCATATACCGTCCCCAATTCCAACCCGATATTACCCCCACCCACCACCAGCAGTGAAGCGGGAATCTGGTCCAAAGCCAACGCCTGCGTGGAATCCATGACTCCAGGAAGGCTCATGTCAATCCCTGGAATGACCGCTGAACGGGATCCCGTGGCCACGATGGCTTTTTCATACCCAATCTCAAGAGGTGTTTCCCCTGGACGATCCAGTTCCAAGGTGGTGGAATTCAAAAATCTGGCGCGCCCCCGCAGCACCGTGATCCCACGCAGTTGACATTGTCTGGCCAATCCGCTGGTCAAGCGGGTGACAATCCCCTCTTTCCATGCCCGCAATTGTTCCAGATCCAGACGCGGGCGGGCAAAAAAAAGGCCCATTTTTTCCGCCTCTTCGCTTTCCCGCAGAATCCGTACCGCATGCAAAAGAGCCTTGCTGGGAATGCACCCCCGATAAAGGCATACCCCTCCAGGAGCAGCTTCCATATCAATGAGCAATGTCCGCAAACCATGCCCGGCAGCCAGAAACGCCGCCGCATAACCTCCTGGACCTGCACCAATAACAACAACTTGAGTTGAGATCATTTTAAAACCAATCAGGTTGATGGCAAAAGCTCTATATTTTACACAAGACTAAAATAATGGACTGGATCCAGCAGCTCACGCCCCTGGTGGTGATTGGGGCAAAAGCCCCAATCCATTCATTTTATCAGTTTCGGTTCACAAAAAGAGTCTGTCATGGCCACGCAGACTTTGGTTTTGGACTACAGGCGATCCAACACATCATGGTTGATTTTAATATTGGCATTTTTCCACAAACCATTGAGATAAGCAGTCAATTGTTCCATGCCAATGGACTCTTCGAGTTTTTTGACCAACTCTTTTTCAGCATCTTTGAATCCTTCCTGGGGTGCTTCGACCACTTTGAGCAAACGCACGGCCACCAGACGCCCCTCATCTTCAATGATGTCAGGATGGTTTGGTTTGCCTGGCAGCAGTTTGAAAACCACATCTTTTGTTTTCGCGCCTGGTTCTTTTTCCTGCCCATCCTGGGCAAAAGGATTGGTGGTGACAGATTGAATTTTGGCATGCATGGCAGCCAACTCTTCCACAGGCTTGCCTTCGTTCAGGGCCTTGACAACATCACCCATGATTTTCCGCGCATCTTCCTTGGCCTTCTCTTCCTTGAACGCCTGCACCACCGCATCACGAGCCTGATCCAAGGTTTGTGGCGTTGGTTCCTGACGATCCGTGACCTCCAGGGCGACAAATTGCCCATTGCTCAGTTCAATCAAAGTGCTGACTGCCCCCTTGGTCAAAGAAAACGCAGACTCCAGAAATTTAGGCTCCAGTTCCACCCCAGAGCGACCGGATTCGTCACGAGCCATCCAATCGGTCTCTTTGTATGTCAATTGGAGATCTTTCGCGATGGTTTGCAACGCACCAGAAGCAGCCAATTGATCCTCAAAGGTGGAAGAACGTTCATACACCAGATCCTTGGCCTTGCTTTCCACGATTCGAGTTTTGATTTCGGTGGCAACACTTTCCAGAGGCTTGATTTCCGCCGGATTGATCTTGTCCACACGAATCAGATGGATGCCATATTCAGTGGTCACTGGATCGGAAATCTTGCCTGTTTCCAAGGCAAAGGCGACGGTTTCGAATGCTCCGACCATGACTCCTCGACCGAATTCCCCCAGATCCCCACCTTGTCCGGCTGAGGCGTCCTCTGACAGGGCTTTGGCGACATCCTCAAAGGATTCTCCACCCTTGAGACGTTCTTGCGCCTGCTTGATTTTTTCCATGGCCGCTTCGGATGTGGTCTTGTCATCCACTTTCACCAGTATGTGCCGGGCTGACCGGGTTTCCGCCCGTTGATATTCCTTGTTGTGTTCGTTATAAAACTCCTTGATTTCCTCTTCGGTGACCGTGACCGCATCGCGTACACTGTCGGTGTTCAGCACGGCATATTTCAATTTGACTTTGGCCTTGGTCATGAAGCGTTGGCTGTTTTTCTTCATGTAAGCCAGGAGTTCATCATCAGGAGTCTGGATAGACTCTTCCAAATCTTTGGGTTTCAATGAAAGCGTTGCGGCAGTTCTCTTTTCGTTTTCAAGCTGATAAATATCTTCGGCTAACACCTTTGGCAAGACTGCCAATGTGCCGGCAGTACGCCGTATCTGCTCGGAAACGATGTCCGCAGTCAATTGACTTTCGAATTCCACAGGGGTCAGGCGATTGCTGCGCAGCAACAGTTCATAGCGTTCTTTGCTGAATGTGCCCTCAGACTGAAACGCGGGTGTCGAGGCGATACGACGGCGCAAGACTTCCGGGGAGACCGTCAGATGCATATCCGAGCCGGCCTTGAGCAGCAAATGGCGGTTGATGAGTGCGTTCAGGGTTCTCATTTTCAATCCAAGCATCTCGGCGGTTTTTTTGTCCAGAGAACCACCGAAACGCTCGCGCAGGCGTCGGAACTCCTGGTCGTAAGCCTGGCTGAACTCAAGAGGACCAATGGCCCACCCATCCGCTTCAACCACCGGGAGTTGATTGCGTTGGTCGATATAATTGCCAACCCCCCAAACCATGAAGCTCAGGGCCAAAAGAATGAGCAGGACTTTGATAATGAAGGATTTGGCACTGCGACGGAAAAAATTGAGCATCTCAAAGACTCCGATCCAACGATGAAACAATCTGGTTTTTGACTACAGAATGAGCTACACTCCACACAGCTTGAAGTGAGTCTCTTGTTTTCGACTTCAAGTATTTGCACTGCCTGTTTTTCATATTTCAACGCCCATATATCGATGATATTAAAATGTCCCTACCCCAAAGAATTGAAATTTAATTATCAACTCCCAAAATCTTATATTATGAAGCTCATGACAGATTGGTTCATCAATTTTGATTATCCCACATTTTTTCCTGGTGGGGAAGGAAATGGTTTGGACACCAGCTCTCTTTACGACATGTTGACGATGCCGTTGTCATCTCGGTAATTTGCTTGGAAAGGTGGGGTGCGCCAAATGGTCAAGATCATCAACTCAAGTGTATAAGGCATGTATATCATTCGTGGACTGAATAATCTGCCTCCGCAATTTTTGGGGGCTGCGGTGGCCATTGGCAACTTTGACGGCGTGCATCGAGGACATCAAGCCTTGTTCGCCAAGTTGCGGGGATTGGCCAAATCTCATGCCCATGCATTGGTCATGGCAATCACCTTTGAACCCCATCCCTTACGCCTGTTGGACCCGGCGCGTGCCCCGGTACGCATTACGGGGATCCGTGGCAAGGCGCGTTGGATGGAGGCTTTGGGTGTGGATGCCCTCTTTGTTTTGCGCTTCAATCGCCATCTGGCTACCATGAAGCCCCATGATTTTGTTCGGGAGTTGTTGGTCAAAGGATTGGGGGTGAAAGAAATCGTGGTTGGGGAAAATTTTCGTTTTGGTGCCAATGGGGCTGGGACGTTTGATGATTTGCTCGATTTAGGTCGTGTGCATGGCTTTGGCGTCCACACGCATCCCCTGGTTTATCTGGATGGTCAACCTGTTTCATCCACATGGGTACGTCGGGCCGTCGAGGCAGGTGACTTCAAAGAGGCGGCTTTACTGTTGGATCGTCCCTTTGAAATCGAAGGGCGGGTGATTGGCGGACATAAACGGGGGCGGGGCTTGGGTTTTCCAACGGCCAACATCTCCCTGGGGGGTATGCTGCATCCACCATCCGGGGTCTATGTGGCGCAAGGGTGTCTGGAGGAAGGTTGGTTGCCTGCTGTGGTCAACGTAGGACGCAATCCTACGTTTGGTGATGCATCTATGCACCTGGAAGCCCATTTGCTGGTGCCATTGGCAGAAGATTTGTATCGCAAGGTGTTGCGCATCCGTTTTTTGCATCATTTACGTGCAGAAATTCAATTCCCTGATGTGGCCAGCCTACAAAAACAAATCACCTTGGATGTGGCCACTGCCAGATCTTTTTTTCCTCAACTGGCTGATGTCTGATCATGAATTAAATCCATGAGAAATTTCAAGAATCAGACTCAGACGCCTTCATTCCCAGAATCAAACACAAGAGTCTGCATTCAAGGTGGTTTGCTTCCTGGTTGGATGGGCAATGGCATCAAGGGTGTTGTGGTTGGTGTCTGAAACGGCACCTCTTGTATGACTCGCGGGGCCACATACTGCGCGGCTGGTATAGGCCAAAAACGATTGAGCGTACCCATGAGACCAACACCGGCCAGGATCATGGCCCCCATCTTGATGAGCATACGAAGTTCCAATTCTTTGAGATCCAACTTGCGTTCGATATTGACCGCTTGGAAACGGTTGTCCATCTTGGTGTCCATCTCCTTGAAGCGGTTGTCCATCTCCTTGAAGCGGTTGTCCACCTCCTTGAAGCGGTTGTCCATCGTGGTGTCCATCTCTTTGAAGCGGTTGTCCACCTCCTTGAAGCGGTTGTCCATCGTGGTGCCCATCTCTTTGAAACGATTGTCCATCGTGGCGTCCATCTCCTTGAAGCGGTTGTCCATCTTGGTATCTGTCGCCTTGAAACGATTGTCCACATCTTTGAATCGATCATCTATCTTGATGTTGATTTCCTTAAAACCATCATCCACCTTGGTATGAATATCCTTGAAACCATTATCCACCTTGGTATGAATATCCTTGAAACCATTATCCACCTTGGTATGAATATCCTTGAAACCATTATCCACCTTGGTATGAATATCCTTGAAACCATTATCCATCTTGGTATGGATGTCAGTCAGATCATTCTTGGTGGCAAGACGTTCTTCCAGCAAACCAACCAGGGTTTCGGCCAGGAGTTCTGCCTGGACTTCCGCTTGCGGTTCGGGGACGCCAACTTCCCTCAGTCGTTTGCTGTACCTCAAGGTATCAAATGCAAGACCAGTCATGGCGACATCTCTCCAATCAAAGGGTGGTTGATTCCATGCCAGATACTTTATACGATAAAACTCGACAACGTCCAATGAAATATACCAACCTTGGCCGGAGATCCATCACGTGTTCCTACCACCTCGATGCCAGGAGTTGGATTTTGAACCCGATTGACGCCTTCTTCCAACCATTATAAAGGAATCCCTGGCATCATGGCCTGTTATTTTATTCCATGTCCCCATTGCGGCGCGGAAAACAAACTTCCGTTGGGCGTGGATTGGCGACCCATCCCCTGTCAAGTCTGCAAACGTGTCATGGGACCAAAGCCTGACAACCATGCCGCAGCTCTCCAGGAGCCTCACCATACCACCAACAGAGGGCGGGGCAAGACGATTGGCGGCATTTCAATCACACTTTGCACGTTGTTTTTTCTGGTAGGGCATCCGATCATAATAGATGATGTAAGTAATAAACAACACACCGAAATACATCAACCTCAAACAGAAAGTGTCACATCGGATCCAACCAGGATAACGCTCCCAACCCAACACAAAGCAATCAGTAATGAAAACCTGAACTCAAAAACTACGGAGTTGGCAAGCACTACAGGGGTGGCAAGCACTACAGGGGTGGCAAGCACTACGGGGGTGGCAAGCAGACAGGATGCAACCAATCATTCGGCCATGGTGATCTCATTCCCCACCACAGGGGATGTTGGCACCACGCTTCAGACTTTGCATGAACTCCTGGAACAAGTTCCCGATCCGGAAAAGATACGGGTCATCCAGAATCAAATCCAAACCATCGTCGCCACCCACACCAAAAGTTTGGAGATTCTGGGAGACTGGGCGCAACTGGCCGATTTTTTTTTGTGGCTGATCACGCTGAATCCGAAATATCCCCCCTATGCCTTCAAACTGGCCCAAGCCCAGATGGCTCTTGGCCAATACCAGGAGGTGATGGAATCGGTTCGCCCTTGGCAGTATGATGCTGTTTGGCGTGACCATGCGGACACGATCATCCGCGAAGCCAGAAAAAAAGAGGGCAGACGCACCCAGGGAGAGACCAGGATTCCCCTGATTCCCCATGGGGATGGGTTTTTGCTGGATGTCACACTCAATCAACACGTCACCGCACGACTCATGCTTGATACCGGGGCCAGCATGACGATCCTCACTCCTGTGATTCTCGCCAAACTGAATCTGGCCCATGTTTCTTCTTCTGAATCCATCAAAAAGATCCAGACTGCCAACGGACGTATTGATGTTCCGACTGTACTGCTCGACACCCTGTCTGTACAAGATCGATCCATCCCATCTTTCCGGGTGGGCGTCATCCAGGAAACGGAGTTTTCGGGTTTTGATGGTCTGCTCGGCATGGATTTTTTCATGCATTATCAATTCATGCTGGATCCAGCTGAACAGACCCTCCAGCTGTCGGACAAACGCTGATTGTTACACGCGCCGTTTCTCTTCTACTGAAGCCAGGCTGGTGCGCACTTCCAGGATGTTTTTACCGGCATTCAACAAACGATTACAGAATTGTTGGGCGTCAGCATGGATTTCTTCAAAGGCATACGACTCATCCACTTCCAACACCACATCCAGATGAATACCGTTTCTGGTGTAATTTGGTTGGAGACGAATAACCCCCACAATCGGATGATGACTCGGAATTTCCTTCAAAATCCATTGCAGCAATTCAGATCGGCTGGACTGAATAGGCAGATTCCGTTCCATGTCATCTTCCGTATCGACATGCACCACCACTTCAGTTATCGAATCCACTTGTTGCAACAGGCTGAATTTGACCTGTTCGGCCACCTGATGTCCCTCGGAAGCAGACAAACACAATGGCACAACCACATGCACATCCACAATGATATCCGGTCCCAATTGTCTTGGAGTGACGAAATGAGCTGAAAGCACTTCAGGGATATCATGGATTAATTGAGTAATTCGTTGACGAATTTCCTGATCCACGGCATCGGAGGCATCGGTCAATTCCTTGATGGCATCCCGTCCGATCTCAAAGCCCACCTTGCTGACAAAAAACGCCACGGCAATGGCTGCAATCGGGTCCATGATCGGATATCCCATCAAGGCACCACCAATGCCGAGCATCGCGGCAAAAGAGGAAATCGAATCCGCCCGATGGTGCCAGGCATTGGCCATGATGATGTTGGATTTCTGCCTTCTGCCCACACGCACCGTATAATGAAACAACGCCTCCTTGGTGATAATGGAAATCAATGCCGCCCAAAAAGCCATCTGTCCAGGTGCTTCAAGATTCTCCAAACCCAGCCGGTGAGCCGCGTCGATCACAACACCCACAGCCACCATCAAGAGAATCGCGGCCAGAAACAGGGTAATCACTCCCTCATATTTGCCATGGCCATAAGGATGACCTGCATCCGGTTTTTTTCGGGCGATTTTCATCCCGACCAGTACGACCAGGTCGAACAACAAATCAGCTCCTGAATGCAATCCCTCAGCCACCAGGGCTGAGGAACCCGATATCAGACCGATGATCAGTTTGCCAAAGGTCAGAATCGTATCCCCCACAGTGCCGACCTGTGTGACCAGTTTGGCTTCGTTGTAGCGGATATCCTTTTTGCTCTGTTCCAAATTTGACATGTTTTTTATCCTTATTCATTGATGCGGGATGGTTTGCCTGGTGATGTACAGTTGGACGGTAATTTAAGCGCACAAGATGAATTGAAGCTGAAAAAAAAAGGCCCATTGGCGCGTGGAAAAATTTATTTTCCAGATCACATGCGCAGGCCGATGCGCATCATTCAAAGGGTTCGACGATGCAGTAAAGGCAAACCCCATTGAAACAGGCTCAAGCCTCCAAGGATGAAAAGCGTTCCAACCACCAGACTGCCATGGATGGGTTCCTGGTTGAATGCAGCCCCGATCCACAAGGCCACAGCTGGTGCGGTCAGGGTGACCAGGGTTGCATTGGCCGCACTGACCCGGCTTAAGAGATAATAAAAACAGACAAAACCGATACCATTCGCCACCAATCCCAAATAAAGGATGGCTGTCCCTGTTCGCACAGGAATATTCACTGGCCATGGGATTTCTGCCAACAGCCAAGATGCCAAAAAGAATGGAAATGCCACCCAGAGTGACCCGGCTGTGACCCAGAATGGAGAAATGTTGTGATTCCACCGTTTGATGCCAATGTTGCCTGCCGCATAAATGATGACGGCACCAATGATGGCGGCAATCCCTTTGGGTGCCTGTTCTCCCAAAGATTCACCCTGGAAAAAAAAGAGCATGAGGCCGATCAGGCCAAGCAGGGAACCCAGGATTTTTTCTTTGGGGAATGGTTCTTTCAACCATGTGGCGGCCATGATGCCTGTCAGGATCGGGCCGAGTCCAAACAGCACCGCAATCCAGCCGGACGGCACATATTGCGCCCCCCAATAGACACCAAACATGCTCACAAACATGCTCAGTCCAGAGATCATGGCCACCATCACCACTTGTCTGGGGGGAGCTGGACGCCGTTTCAGCCACGGAATCAGCAACAAGAACAAAACCACACCTATGGCCATGCGAGCCGTTGCTGCGAACAGGTATCCAACGCCATCCTGACTCCATTGCACGGCCAGTGGGGTGCTACCCCAAAGCAACGTCAGCGTTACAAAAGCCATCCAGATTGGCATGTTTTTTCCTGATACTATTAAAGTCATATTTTTCCACATCAACCCTTTCAGTATAGTCGCGATTTGCATGACAATCAACGTCTCCTGAATTCCAAGCCAATATTTTGACATTCTGGATGTCAATTGTACACAAATAAACAATAAAAACAATTGGTTGAATTATAAGGCATCATTGTTGCATTAACATGGAAACTCCAACAACAATGTGCGCCTCTGGCCGCTTCACAAGGATCTCATGACAATGAATAGTGATCGCAATTGGTCTGTATTGAAATCAATAAAACGCCCTGTGTTGATCGGGGTTATCGCGATGGGGTGGTCGATTGTGCTGGGGGGGGATTTGCACTCTGCTGGAAATACCCAAGCTGCTGCCGTCGAACAGACGAAACCGGTACGCAATTCCACACGAACCGCTTTGCACAAAGCCATTGAGAATGGTGACATCCATGCCGCCATGCAACTGGTCTCTTCTGGCAAAGATATCAATGCCCCGGATGGGTTTGGACTGGTTCCGCTCCATTTCGCAGTGATCAAAGGCAATGATTCTCTGGTCCTGACCCTGCTCAAAAGCGGTGTGGATGTCAATGCCCAAGACCAGCGCGGTGATACGGCACTGCATATGATTGCAGCCAACAAAGGATCTGACACCATGGCGCAGATTCTGTTGACCCATGGGGCCAAGCCCAACATCAAAAACAAAACCGGACAAACTCCACTCCATTGGATTGCCGCCGAAGGAGATCAAATCCTGGCTAAACGGATCCTGGATGCCAACGGTGATGTCAATATCAAGGATGAAACCGGCGACACGCCTCTGCACTGGGCTGCCGAGGCAGGGCATCAGAAAATGGTGGCTTTGCTGGCCGATCATGGGGCCAACCCCAATCTTGCCAATTCCCTGGGTCGCACTCCAATTTATTGGGCTGCACGCACGGGCAATATCGCGATGGCCGAAACCCTGTTTGGCGTCAAAGCCAAAATTGATGTCCGTTCAAACGCTGGTGATACCCCCCTGCACTGGGCTGCTGGCGAAGGACATGTCATGATGGTCAAATTCCTCATTCGTTGGGCATCTGACATCAATCCCCAAGCCGAATTCAAGGAAACCCCCCTGCACTGGGCCGCATTGCAAGGACGTGACGAAGTGGTGAAACTCATGTTGAACCATGGTGCCAACATGGCTGCCAAAGACAAACTCGGCAATACCCCGATGGCATTGGCCAAACAAAAAGGACATGACACCATAGTCAAATTACTGCTCGCCCATGAAGATGCCATCAAAATCGCCATGGGGAAAAACCCTCTGCGGGTTGCCTCCAACACAGCTCTTGTGACCAAATAATCCCGAATTTCGGAAAAAAAACAAAAAATCAAAACCTTGGGGGGCGGAGAACCGCCCCCCAAACCCTCCACCCTTTTTTTTTTATATCTTTTATTTATTTTGTTTGTGTTTTTTATTTTTAAAATTATTAAAAAAAAAGAGGGGGTTTGGGGGATTCATCCCCCAAGGTTTTGCTTTTGACTTTTTTCCCGCAAGCCATCCTGTTCCGGCTGCAAAATAAAGGGCCCGTTTCCGAAACGCCCTCCCCAACTGTGTTGACGTGACTCCCCGTTTTTTTTGCCGATCATCGACAAACAATCATGCCACGGGTTGCGTACCCGACCCCGATTCGAGTATATTCATCCCCTGTTTTTTCCCGTCCTTTAGTCAAGGATACACCAACAGAGCTGTCCGAAACATCCACGACCGTGCCTTACATAATGGCATGATCCAATAGCTCCCCAACGCAGAAATAATCAGGCCCATGTCTATTGAAAAAATGCGCATTTTTTCTGGCACCGCCAATCCCGAATTGGGACGTCGGATCGCGGAATATCTTTCGATACCTTTGTCCAGTGCCACGGTACGCCGGTTTGCCGATGGAGAAATCTTCATGCAAATCAACGAAAATGTCCGTGGACGAGATGTGTTTGTGATCCAGCCCACCTCGAATCCGGCCAATGACCATATCATGGAACTGCTTATCATGGTGGATGCCTTGCGACGGGCCTCGGCTGGACGCATCACTGCTGTGATCCCCTATTATGGCTATGCCCGTCAAGACCGCAAAGAAGCAGGACGCACCCCCATCACCGCCAAACTGGTGGCTGATCTGCTGGATGCCGCTGGCGTCAAACGGGTGTTGACTGTGGATCTGCATGCTGGCCAGATACAGGGATTTTTCAACATGCCTGTGGATAACCTGTACGCCACCCCGGTTCTGCTGAACGCCGTGCGCAAATGGGGCTTCGAGGACATTGTAGTCATCTCCCCGGACGTTGGCGGGGTGGTGCGTGCCCGATCTTACGCCAAACGGTTGCATGTGGAACTGGCCATTATCGACAAACGTCGTCCCGCCCCCAATGTGGCTGAAATGCATCACATCATCGGCGAAGTGGCCAACAAGGATTGCATCATTGTGGATGACATGGTCGATACCGCCGGAACCATGACCAAAGCAGCCGAAGCCCTCCTGGAACATGGTGCCCGATCCGTGGCTGCTGTCTGCACCCATGGGGTACTCTCTGGACCGGCAGTGGAACGGATCCAGTCATCCAAGTTGACCCGACTGATGGTGACCGACACCATTCAGCTTTCACCAGAAGCCCTGACATGTCCAAAAATTGAAACCAGAAGTATCGCCCCATTGCTGGGCGAGGCTATCCGCCGTATTTGCGATGCGGAATCAGTCAGTTCGCTGTTCATTTGAAAACAACTGGTTGATTCATTCATCTTTGTTTTTGTCTGCCGGATCATCATTATCAAGGAGTTGTACCATGGCACTGATTCAAGCTCAAACCCGCGACGGTATCGGCACAGGGACAGCCCGTCACCTGCGCCGCAACGCACGCATACCCGCTGTTCTGTATGGTGGCGCGAAAAACAACCGGAATTTATCTATCGACCTGAAGGATTGGATCAAATTGTTGGATACCGAAGGCACTGCCCTGCGCACGCATCATCAGGATATGATGATTGACGGCACGTTGCGCGTCGCGGTTCTCATGCGGGACTATCAGATCCATCCCGTCACCGGACTTCCCTTGCATGTTGACTTCATGCGTTTCGATCCCAACCAGATCATTCATGTCAAGGTTCCAGTGCATCTGGTCGGCGAAACCAAATCCCCAGGGGTGAAAGCGGGTGGTGTGGTGGAATTGATTCAGAAAGAATTGGAAGTCCATTGCCGTGCGGACGATCTGCCCAACTTCATCGAGATTTCCATCGCCGAGTTGAACATTGGCGCATCCATCCATATCAAGCAGGTCGCACTGCCCAAGGGTGTGGAAATCACCGCAGAGGATAACTTTACCGTGGTCACCATCGTCGGTACTCGTGGCACTGCCGAGGACGACAATCAGGAAGGCGCGTAAGGATTGACTGCCGGTGAAACTGCTGGTGGGTTTGGGCAATCCTGGCGAACAATACGCCAGGACGCGCCATAATTTCGGTCGTGATCTGCTCCTGAAAATCAGGGAACATTTTGGATGGCCTCCGGGAACCAAACGCTTTCAAAGCCTGTTTGGAGAAGCCCGGATGGAAGAGGCGCGGATTTTCTGGCTCCTGCCTGAAACCTACATGAACCTGTCTGGGGAAGCGGTCGGGGCAGTGGTACGTTATTTTCATCTGGAACCAGGTCAGGTGATCGTGTTGCATGACGACGTGGATTTGCCTCTTGGCAAAGTGCGTATCAAACAGGGGGGCGGTGCTGGCGGTCACAATGGCCTGAAATCCATTCAACAGGTGTTGGGGTCACCCGATTTCATACGGGTACGTTTGGGAGTAGGCCGTCCCCCACCAGCTATCGAGACCGCACGTCATGTATTGGCCGGGTTCGCGCCTGACCAGATGATGGAGCGTGATCGGATCCTGTCTGCGATACCAGGCATTATTCCTTTGATCCTCAAAGACAATTTAAGCGGTGCCATGAACCGTCTGTCTCAGGAGCTTACCCCAGTATCGAGCCTTTAAAGGAGACCATTCATGGCTGTGAGATGCGGCATCGTCGGCCTGCCCAATGTTGGAAAATCGACCATTTTCAATGCCCTTACCGCAGCGGGTGCGGAAATGGCCAATTATCCTTTTTGTACTATTGAACCCAATCAGGGCATGGTGGCGGTGAGCGATCCCCGTTTGGATGCCCTGACCGCGTTGCTGCGGCCCAAACGAAAAATTCCAGCAGTCATGGAATTTCTGGACATCGCCGGTCTGGTGCGTGGAGCCAGCAAGGGTGAGGGCTTGGGCAATCAGTTTTTGGGGCATATCCGACAAGTCGAGGCTATTGCTCATGTGGTGAGGTGTTTTATCAATACCGACATCACCCATGTACATGACCGGGTGGATCCCCTCAGTGATATTCAAGTCATTGATACCGAACTCATGCTGGCGGATTTGGCGGCTTTGGAACGGCGTCACAAGACTGCATTGCAAAAATCCCGTTTTGGCGACAAAGATTCCAAGCTGTTGACCTCTTTGTATGAATCGGTGATGCAGGGACTCAATGACGGGGTGCCGGTGCGACGCCAAGCCTTGTCCAGCGAAGAACAGACCATGATCAAAGACCTGTTTCTCCTGACAGCCAAGCCTGTGATGTATGTCTGCAATGTCAGCGAACAGGAGGTGGCCCAGGCCCAGCATCCAGGCGGAAACGGTCTGGTGGACGCCGTGCGTCGGATTGCCCATGAAGAAGGGGCCGGAACTGTGGTCATTTGTGGCTTGATCGAGGCGGAAATCGCGGAATTGAATGAAACCGAAACCAAAGCATTTCTTGAAGATCTGGGTCTGGCAGAATCAGGATTGGCGCGTTTGATTCGCTCGGCTTATGATTTACTGGGTTTGATGACCTTTTTCACGGCTGGTCCACAGGAAACACGGGCTTGGACCGTGCATAAAGGGGCAACGGCCTATGATGCGGCTGGGGCCATTCACAGTGATTTTCAGCGTGGTTTCATTCGTGCCGAGGTGATTTCCTATCTCGATTACATCGCTTGTGGCAGCGAGCTGGTTGCCAAGGATAAGGGTCTCATGCGTGTGGAAGGCCGGGATTATCCTGTGGTAGACGGTGACATCATGCATTTTCGTTTCAATGTCTGAGTTTGTCACATACAAAAACCTTGGGGGGCGGAGAACCGCCCCCCAAACCCTCCACCCTTTTTTTTTATTTTTTTATTTTTTATTTTTTTAAATTATTAAAAAAAAAGAGGGGGTTTGGGGGATTCATCCCCCAAGGTTTTGCTTTTGACTTTGTCATTGGGATTCCAACCCCATATACACTGTGACCGGGTCTGCCACCATACCTTGTCCATTCCGTAACAGATCTTCAATAACAATAAAAAATCAAGACCTTAGATGGGCCAATTCCCACCCCCCCCATTTTTTTTGCAATCATTGTTTATCCCGGTTATCGTGTCAGGCCATCCCCATTCAAATGAAACAGCATCTGAAAACAAAATGAAAAACGATATTTATCTCAAAGTGGACGTGGATACCTGGCGAGGGACGGTGGAAGGGGTTCCCCGCTTGCTGAAACTTTTTGCCCGTCATCAAGTGCGAGCCACATTTCTTTTCAGTTTGGGCCAGGATCACACGGGTCGAGCCTTGCGTCGGGTGTTTCGGCCAGGATTTCTCGGCAAGGTAGGACGAACTTCGGTACTCAGCCATTATGGTTTACGAACCTTGCTGTATGGGGTATTGCTACCTGGTCCACACATTGCCAGACAAGGTGCAGAGATTTTGCGTCAAGCGGCGACGGAGGGCCATCAGGTTGGGGTGCATTGTCATGATCACATACGCTGGCAGGATTATGTGGCGCACAAGGATGCGGCCTGGACCCGGAGGGAGTTGGAACAGGCGGTCTTTCAGTTCCAGGAAGTGTTTGGATACCCCCCGGAGGTTCACGGTGCGGCTGGATGGCAGGTAAATGCGCATGCACTTGTTCAACAGGGTTCCATGGGATTCCGTTATGCCAGTGATACCAGGGGCCGGTTTCCTTTTTGGCCGATGATGGATGGTCTGAAAGGTGGGGTTCCCCAATTGCCTACTACCTTACCAACTTTGGATGAACTGCTGGGTCGGGAGGGCTGGAATGCAGGGAACATCCATCAGGCCGTGATTGCGGCGACTCAGGAGACGTTACCTCATGGCCACGTTTATACGCTTCATGCCGAACTGGAAGGGATGCGCCTGATGCCGGTCATGGAAGAGCTGTTGTTGGCTTGGCGTGCTGAAGGGCGACGTGTGGATGGACTGGATATTTTGTTTAATGGTCTGAAAGACCCCTTGCCTCGACATCAGGTCGTGTGGGGAGAGGTGGCTGGTCGTACTGGACAATTGGCTTTGCAAGGAGCATCTTGCTGATTGATGTGAAGTACCAGTCACTCATGTGATGCCAAATCGTATTGATGTTGCTTTTTGACCGGATTCACATCAAGATTCTTGAGCAAAGCGGATCTTTGACCGATAAAGCAGAAACATCATGCGCTGCATGCATGCCAATTGGATGCAGGGTGCTTTATGGTTGGCATGATGATTGGAGAGAGAATCGACTGGGTGATGCTCAAACACAAATGGGAACGGTTCAGATGTCCAGTTTACGAAAGATAAACATTATTTCTGGCGTATTTTGGGTGGAAATCCCAGAGATCAATCTTTTTGTGTTGTGTGGAAGCCCGGCGGACGTTGTCAAGCACATGATGAAACGCGGGTTGATCGTGAATAAAGAAATCAATGGCGTGAACTGTGAAACGGGTCCGAATGCTGTTTTGCTGTCTGATATTCTGATCCAGAACGGCGACATTGCCAATCTTTCTGAATTTCCGGTACTGCAAATGCTGTACAGACAGGGCATGCTTTTACCAAAACACCCTAATAATACTGGCATCAAACCTTTGTTGATTGGTTCCGAGACCCAGGTCAAACGGCAGATGCAATATATTTTTCGTGGCAATTACGGGTTGATCTCTGAAGAGGAACTGGTAGCCGCAGGGGCTACTGTGGAAGAAGCCGAATGGATGATGTCCCTCAAACTGCGTTTTGCCTTTGGCAAGATACGTCCTACCGAAAGCTTGCTCGATGGATTGATCATCGGTGATCATGAAGTGGAAATCCGTTCGGGTGCTTTCATCCGTCGTGTGAGTTCCAATGTTTTTTGTATCCGCTACCGGGAAGAATCCGTCACCGTGGATCTCAATTTATTGCCCAATCAGTTTTATGAATCTCCTTATCCTTTGGGTTACAATAATCTCAGACGAGAATATTTTGCCGTGGTCCATTCTGGTCAAGGTGATGGTTGGGACAGCGAAAATCCCAGCATGTCCTCGATTGTGATTTATCAGGGCAAGATTTATCTGGTTGATGTCGGCCCCAATCTGGTAGCCGGATTGACAGCGTTGGGAATCAGTATCAGTGAAGTACATGGCATTTTCCACACACACGGTCATGATGATCATTTTGCCGGGATCACCAACTTGATTCGGGCCGGACACCGGATCAAATATTATGCCACATCATTGGTATGCAGTTCGGTTGCGAAGAAACTTTCGGCATTGTTGGGTGTGGATGAATCATTCATGCAAGATTTTTTTGAGATTTGTCCCTTGAGCTACGGCATCTGGAATGATATTGATGGTCTGGAGGTTAAACCTTTATTTTCTCCCCATCCGGTGGAGACGAGTCTGTTTTATTTTCGTACCCGTGGTCCTGATGGCTATAAAAGCTATGCCCATTGGGCGGATCTGGCCTCTTTGGATGTATTGAAGGGCATGCTCCGGGAGGACGCAAACACTCCTGGTATCAGTCGGGAGTTTTATGAAATGGTACGCGAGTCTTATCTGATTCCTGCGGACCTGAAAAAGATCGATATTGGAGGTGGTCTCATTCATGGTCAGGCCCAGGATTACCGGACGGATCGTTCTGGCAAGGTGATTTTTGGACATTTTTCGTCCAAATTGACCCCGCGACAAAAGGAAATCGGTTCCTCAGCCACGTTTGGCACCATGGATACCCTGATTGCCTCCATACAAGAATATCCTTGGAAGTTTGCCGATAATTATTTAAAAAGTTATTATGAAGGGGTTGCCGAGGATAAATTTAAAGTGTTGCTTAATAATCCTGTTATTACTTATAATCCAGGGACAATTATCATTCATCAAGGAGCCACCCATGGTTCACTTTATTTGATTCTCAGTGGCATTGTGGAACAGATTCAGGATGACTCGGATCTGATCGTGATTCTGTCGGCAGGCAGTATTGTTGGAGATATTTCGGCCATGCATGCCATGCCGGCCATGGCCACGTTTCGTACCAGTTGCTTTGTGCAGTGTTTGAGAATTTCGGGTGAGTTGTATATGGATTTTATTATACAGAACAATCTGTATGATAATTTTATACAATTGAAAGATTTTTGGGCTTTTTTGCGTATGACTTGGATTTTTGGAGAATCGGTCAATCAGGTCAATTTGGCACGTATCGCCCTTTCCATCGAACGGATTTTATTGAAAGAGAATGCCATCCTGAATCCTTTGGAACCAAAGTTTCTTTATTTGGTCCAAGAGGGAGAAGTCCAGCGCATCAACGGCAAGGTGGTGACGGAAATGTATGGTCCTGGTGATTTTTTTGGTGAGGAGAGCGTGCTTGAAACGCCAGGGGAAGATTTTGCCATTCGGGCTACCCATCAGGCGTTGATCTGCAAAATGCCCGCTTCTTTGGTAACGGATATCCCGATTGTGCGCTGGAAATTATTGGAAGTGGTGGAACGGCGTCGCAGCAGGACGTGTGCTTGAAATGCAGAGTAAAAAATGAATGTTTTGAAATTTTAAGTATTTTTCAAGAGAACAAACTGATGCAATGTCGTATTTGTGGGACACTACTGTTTGATACGCTCACCATGCTTCCATTCAAAATTGGTGCTGATGCCATTGTCATCGTGAAAGATCTCCCTGTCGCACAGTGTAGCATCTGTCAGGAATTTTTGATTCATGATGGTGTCATGGAGCGAGTGGAAGCACTCTTGGAGAGGGTTGGTCAGACCTCCGAGTTGGAAGTGGTTCGATATGCTGCATGAAGAATAGAATGATTCAAGGCAATGGTGGCACGCCTCGTTCCACCCGCTCCACCCGCCACAAAGCCAGCCACAAACACCCTCCGGCCCAGCAGACCCCAATCGTCACAGCCTGCCAATACTCCCGACTCGCCAGAAAGTCCATTGGAAGTTGATACAATGGGGTTCGAATCAGTGTCAAGGCATGGGTCACGGGGTTGATGGTCATCAAGCTCCATAACCACATGGGAGCCTGTTCCAATGGAAACAATGCCCCGGAGAGCATCCACAAGGGCATCAGAAAAACCGACATCACGGCATGATAACCGGCTGTACTCTCCATGTTCCAGGCAATGAGAAATCCCAAAGCGGTAAAACCGAGGCAGGAGATGAAAAATCCCCACAAGATCCAGCACACGCCCCCCCAGCTCAACGCAATCCCCAAAAACGGGGCAGTCGCAAGCAAAGGGATGGTCTGGATCAAAGCAATGGCCATGCCCCCCCCAACTTTTCCCAGGACAATCGCCATACGCGGCGCAGGCGAGGCCAGCACACCTTGCAACAACCCCTGACTGCGATCCTCGATGATGGTAATGGTTGAAAAAATACCTGAAAACAGCATCAACATCAACAGAACGCCTGGAAAAAAATATTCCACATATGAAACATGCGTCATGCCCGGCGCACGAAATGAAGCTGTGAAACCAGCACCCAGAAAGGCCCAAATCAGCAAGGGTTGGGCCAGACTGCCAATGACCCGATGGGGCTGGCGGAAAAAACGGATCATTTCCCGCTTGGCCAAGGCCAGTGTGGCGCGCATCATGGGAATCTCTCCTCCTCGGCAGTGGGTGTGCGACCCGTAAGATGGATGTACACATCTTCCAGAGAGGGTTGCTTGATGGCAAGCGATTGAATCTCCCCACGGTAATTCAACAAAAGTTCCTCCATCAAGCCCATCAGATCACCACCTTGCACCCGCAATTCGTGGTTCTGGGTGTGCAGCGTGATATCGGGTCGTCGGTTCAGGTCTGCTGCCAAAGGGGCCAGAGACTCTCCCTGGATCACCAGGATTTCCCGGCCCAGCTTTTTTTTCAATGCAGCGGGGGTGTCCATGGCCAGCAGTATGCCCTGCCGCAAGATGGCCACCAGATCAGCTTTTTCAGCTTCGGCAAAGATGTGACTGGTCATCAGGATGGTGACGTGGCGTTCTTGTTGCAATCGTTGCAGCGTACTCATAAATGCGATGCGTCCACCAGGATCCAATCCGGTCGTGGGTTCATCCAGAATCAGGAGGCTCGGTTCGTGCAGCAGCACCTTGACCAGTTCCGCCTGACGCGCCAGACCACCAGAGAGGGTTTCCACCCGGTCGGAAAGACGATCCTGCAAGTCAGACCACAACAGGGCTTGTGCCAGTTTTTGTTCAAAGAGAGAGGAGGGAATGCCATACAAATCGGCGTGAATACGTAAATTTTCCAATACCGAAAGATGCTTGTCCAGGGCCGGTTTCTGGAAGACCACGCCCATACAACGGCGTGCGGCTTGTGGATGGGCAAAGAGGTCATGGCCATGAATGGCAATGGATCCCGCACTGGGCCTGGTCAGACCGCACAGAATGCGAAACAGGGTGGATTTTCCGCTGCCATTGGGACCGGTCAAAACAAAAAAAGATCCCGCAGCAATGGAGAGATTGAGTTCATTCAGGGCCTGACGGGGTGGCTGACGGCGATGGCCAGGATAACAATGAACAAGTTGGCTTATAGTCACCGCCCAGTCAGGTGTGGGGTCATTCATGGATGTGTGCCCGGATCATGACTCATGGTCACCGCCCAGTCAGGGGCGCAATCATTCATGGATGTGTGCCCGGATAAAGAGCAGGCCGGAAAACATCATCGTGACACCGGCCAGTTGCACGGTCACGCCTAATTTGGTCCAAACGGCCACAACAAGGAATACCACACTCGCGGCATGACTGAAAACATGCAGCTCCCCCAACCGGCCAGGCCGCCATCTCTCATAGGCCCCGAACAACTGACTCAAAGCCCATCCTGGCAGCAGCAGAATACCAAACAGAAAACGCAACCGATCATCAGGAATCACAGGCCATAACAGAAGTGCAACCAAAGCGCATGCCCCCAAAAAATCGCCCATGTGCCAGTAAATGGTGTTTTGTTTCGGGTCGCCCTGCCGAGCCAGCAGGGTCAGCAGCACCAGGGCTGCCCCACCGGGCACCCCAGCCAGCCAGAGCCAGCGCGGCTCTTCCGGCAGAATGAACAAGAGAACAGGAATTGCAGCCAGCGAGAGTGCCGCGCCCGCCATGATCCAGTCAAGCAGGCGCGCATTCCTGTCTGATAACGGAGTGGTCGCAAGAGCCAATCGCAAGGCCATGAGAAACAAGCCGACCCAGCCGAACAGACCCCAGGTCAAATGGGTTCCCACCATGGCGAAACGGTTGTAAGGCAGAAAGCCGTGGGCATACTCGCCCAAAAAAACCGCACCCAGGAAAAATACGCCGGTCAACGCGAGCCACGAAAGGCGAAGCAGAGGGGTGAGGAATGGGCGAGACGTTTTTCGGAACAGCATGAGACCAGACTGAAGCAGAAAAAATCCACATCCCAAGCCAATGCCCGCAGAGGCGACCAGTAGCGTCCAAGGGTGAATGCGGGTGCCCACGCCAAGAAAGACCGACCAAACGCCAAGGGTCCAACCTCCGAGAATCCAGGGTATCAGTCTGGGCCATGGCCAGTCGATCCGAGTCCAGAGGGGCAGCAACCGGATGGCCAGGCCAAACAGGGCCATGCTCAACACCCCCAGCACAAAAATGTGGAGTGTGGCCACGGTGAGGGAAGCCAAGGGGATCTCCAGAAGCGGAGTGCCCAGGGATATGAAGAGTACCCCGGTCAAGGCCAAGTGCCATGCGGAAGCCAGCACAAATCGATTTTCCTGACCAGGGTTGAATGTCGTGGCGTGGGTGGCGCGTCGCGTGGTGTTCATGGCTCTATCGCTCTTCTTTGGCTGGTTATAAAAAAAACTCAGTCTGACAGAAACATTCTCTTGATGTCAAGACAGTGAGGAGGGGCTGGAATGTCGCATGAATGCGTTTTTTTTGCATCAGCTTGATCCAGATCAAGGAGTATTCAACATCATCCTTTTATAGATATACAGTCGATGGTATCCTGTTTTCGTTGCGTATGATGCGTTCATCGCGTCACCACTTTTTTGGATTCCATTCAGATCGTTGTTGATGTTTTGTAAAAAAGCTGCTATAAAGAAATGTTCATTTTTTTGATTCATTAAGCCATCACACCAACCTATGCGAGGGAAGAAATCATGCAACGAAACAATAATCAAAATACAGACCAACGAGAAGAACCGGTCCCCGGCATGCAACAACTTTTGGACAATCCATTCCTGCTTCTCTTGTTGGGAGTGTTATTTCCAACCGTTTTGTACACTGTATGGGGGATCATTGAAGTCATTTCCATCCCAACAGTCACCCAATAAAAAATTAAAGAATAAGGAAACCTCTATGCGCAATGAACAAAAAAGGAGGGTCACTCCATGAGCATTATGCCCCCCGCACAAAAAATTTGGTGGAAAGAACCGATTCATGGCATCGAAATCATGTGGATCATCATTGCCCTGATCTGGTGTCTGATACTCTTCCTCTGGATGCCTTACTGGCACGTGTACGGCAAACAGAACCTCTCCAACGAGTCCTACAAAACCTCGCCGGAACTCTTTGAAGCCAAAGCCACCAAAATGGCCAAAGCCCATACCGTACGCACCGAATCCAAGTCCAACATTCCGGTGGTTCATCCCCCGGTTGGCAGCGATGTCTATCTGTTGGGGCGGATGTGGCAATGGTGGCCCATCCTGGAATTGGAAAAAAACAAAACTTACCGTCTCCATATCTCTTCGGTGGACTGGCAGCATGGCTTTTCGTTGCAACCCACCAATATAAACCTGCAAATCCTTCCAGGATACGAGATGGTGGTGACCATTACCCCAGACCAGGCTGGTGAGTTCGCTATCGTCTGCAATGAATATTGCGGCGTCGGCCATCACACCATGTTGGGCAAGATATACGTCAAATAGAGGGAGTCACTTAAAACCATGGCCGTCAAAATGTTTCGTCAGTGCCCGGATTCGGGCTTGTTTTTCCATAAATCGGCTGAATCCTTGATGAAGGCCCATGCCGTTCTTGGAGTCGTCTATCTCTTGATCGGTGGCATTTTCGGCTTGCTGGTGGCCGCCACCCGCATGCCGACCATCCATCTGCTTGATGCGGAAACTTTTTATCTGGCCCTCTCCATCCACGGAACGGCCATCCTCATCTTCTGGGTGATTTTCTTCGAAATGGCCGTGCTGTACTTTGCCGCATCAACCCTGCTGCGCTGCCGACCGGCTACGCCAGGTATCGGGTGGATCGGATTTATCCTCATGGTTCTGGGGTCTCTCCTGGTCATGGTGGCCTTTCTGCGGGGCAATTCCAGCGTGATGTTCACCTCCTATGTGCCGATGCCAGCCGAACCCATCTTTTATCTCGGCCTGATTCTGTTCGCTGTGGGGGCACTCATCGGGTGTTTCATCTTTCTTGGCACCCTGGTCATCGCCAAGCAGGAAAAAACCTATGATGGATCCATTCCCCTGGTGACCTTTGGCGCGTTGACTGCGGCCATCATCGCCATCTTCACCATTGCCTCTGGCGCGATCATCCTGATCCCGACCCTGCTTTGGTCCGTGGGCCTGATCAGCCACATCGATCCTCTGGTCTATCGGACAATCTGGTGGGCTTTGGGTCACTCTTCCCAGCAGATCAATGTCTCGGCCCATGTTTCGATCTGGTATGCCATCGCCGCCATTGTCTTTGGTGCCAAACCCATGTCGGAAAAAGTCAGTCGTACCGCTTTCTTGCTGTATATCCTCTTCCTGCAACTCGCCAGTGCCCACCATCTGTTGGCAGACCCTGGAATCGGATCTGGCTGGAAAGTCTTCAACACCAGCTATGCCATGTATCTGGCTGTACTCGCCAGCATGATTCATGGCCTGACCGTGCCGGGCTGTATCGAAGTGGCTCAACGCAAAAAAGGCTTCAACAATGGTCTGTTTGAATGGCTCCAAAAAGCACCCTGGGGCAATCCGGTCTTCTCCGGCATGTTCATCTCCCTGATTGTCTTCGGTTTCATCGGTGGCATCACCGGTGTGGTCATGGGAACCGAGCAGATCAACCTGATCATCCATAACACCATTTTCGTCCCTGGTCACTTCCATGCCACAGTGGCAGTGGGAACCACGTTGGCTTTCATGGCCATCAGCTATTTCCTGATTCCAGTGCTGTTTCGTCGTGAATTGATCTGGCCTGCCGCCTGCAAATGGCAGCCCTACATCTTTGGCGCAGGCATGTTGCTGTTGATCCTCTTCTTGTTGGGTGCTGGCACCTTGGGCGTACCGCGTCGCCATTGGGACGTCAACTTCTCCGATGCCGCTTTGCAATTCCAGTTTGCCGGAACAGCCATCACCATGCTGGGTATCGCCGGATTGGGCGGAATCCTGGCCTCCGTGGGTGGCGCGATGTTCTGCCTGATCGCCGTTGGCTCTTTGGTCTTCGGCAAACGTTTGGATCCGGGTGCCTCGCTTTTGAGCAGCTTTGGCTTCCCGATGGCCGACTCCAGCTATACAGTGGAGCGTCCAACCAAGTTGGGCCTCGCCCCAATCGAGCAGACGGGCGCGGGTGGTGTTGAAGCCAAGGGTACGTTTGTCCTGGCCCTGGTGTTTTTGGCTACCTTTGTGGTCTACTTCTTCATCAATGCCAAGTATCTCTCATCGATTTGGCCAATGAGCTGATCTTGACTTCGCTTCGTGGGTGGGCTTCGCGCCCACCCACAAGCTCGCTGTGAATACATTTATTTGATTTCTCATTTTACTGGTATTGGGACTCTCGGAGCATGGGCATTTTGTTCTCGATCAAGCAAATACTCATTCTTTTCAAATTGCGTATTGGGGCAGCCATGGCAATTACCGCCGGGGCCGGGATTGTCGTCATGCCCGGACCTGCGCCAACCCTGGAGCAATCCGCCCTGTTGATTCTGGCTGTTCTCCTCTCGGCAGGAGCGGCTGGCGGACTGAATCACTATCACGATCATGACATCGACGCCAAAATGGGACGTACCATGAATCGTCCCTTTGTAACCGGTGCCTTGCCGCATTCACCTCTCTGGTTGCTGCTGTTTGCCGCCCTGGTTGTCCTGCCAGTGGCAGCGGTATGGTATTATATCAATCCAACCGCCGCGATTTACGTCTTTATGGGGGCCTTTTTTTATGGGGTCGTCTACACAATCTGGTTGAAACGCCGTACCTGGTTGAATATCGTCATCGGCGGATTGGCCGGGAGTTTCGCCATTCTCTCCGGGACCGCCATTCTCCATCCTGAACCAACCCCCATGGCCATGGCTTTGGCTTTTGTCTTGTTCTTGTGGACTCCGCCCCATTTCTGGAGTCTCGCCATTGCCCTGAAAAAAGATTATGTGGATGCGGGCATTCCCATGCTGCCTGTCATCGCCGGGGAATCCAAAGCAGCGCGTATTGTACTGTTTAACACCTCCTTGTTGGCACTGGCTTCTTTGCTGCCGGCTTTTCTCGGTTTGGGATGGGTCTATCTGCTTGGAGCTTTGGCGGGCAGTGCGATTTTCTTGTTGAAAAGCATTTTGCTGGTACGCAATCCAACCTCCACCCAGGCGATGATCAATTTTCATGCCTCTCTGATTCAATTGGCGTTGTTTTTGACAGCAATTTATATTGAAGGGTTAGGCTTTGGAGTTTGATTGACTCAGCTCTCCGTGTGACCTATACTTGTTGCTTCTCTTCAGCCTTCCATCCTGACCACCGAAACCGCATCATGATCTCTCTCCCTTTCCCGATGCGGTTGGCATCCTGGTTGTTTTTGATTGTTCTGTTCTCTACGTCCATGGCTCACGCCGAAGCCCCTGTGGGTCGTGGACGTGACCCGGTATTTGACGCCAAGCTGGCTCTGGAAGCGAGTCAGAGGGCTATTGGTCGTACCTTGGAATCTTTTGTGTTGATGGATCACAAAGGACAAAGTGTTTCCCTGGCCGATTTTCAGGGCAAGCCATTGGTTGTCAGTTTTGTTTATACAAGCTGCTATCATACCTGTTCGGTCTCATCCCGTTTCCTGGCAACTGTGCTTGACAAGGCACGTGATATCTTTGGCGATCAAAGCTTTAATGTTGTTACCATAGGATTTGATACTCAATTTGACAAGCCTCAAGCCATGGCCACGTTTGCCCGTCAGCAGGGGTTGGACAAACAGCCCAACTGGCATTTTTTGAGTGGTTCTGCGGATGTGATCGTCCGACTGACCCATCAACTGGGTTTTCTGTATGCCCCTTCGCCCAAGGGGTTTGATCATCTGGTGCAGGCCACGATCATTGATGCCAAAGGTATCATTTACCGGCAGGTCTATGGAGAGACCTTTCAGACCCAGTTGTTGACGGAGCCGTTACGAACGTTGATTTTAGGAACGCCGCCTGGTCCTGAGACGCCTTTGGAGGAGTTGGTGCGGCGAGTCCGGTTTTTCTGTACCACTTATGACCCGACCAGGGATGCCTATCGATTTGATTATTCGCTCTTTATTGGAATGTTTTGCGGGGCATCGGTCATTTTCACCACCTTTTTTCTGCTGTTGCGGGAATGGTGGCGCAAGAAAAAAACGAAAGCATCTTTCCAGCCCAATGATTAAAAAAAAGGGGGGAGGGGTCTGGGGAGGCGGTTC
>JAMOBH010000302.1:0-7022 GCA_039908085.1 Magnetococcus sp. YQC-5 | reverse complement strand
GACGAGATTTGTCTCAATTTTGCATCCGCGAGCATGTATTAGGATGGGAGATGTCAAAAAAATCGGCTTTTTCTGCCAGGCACTAAATATCTCAAGCAAGGCAGCAGCAGAGTTGAAAAGGCGGTCTTGCCAAGCGACACAGCAAAAAAAATGCTGACTGGCCAAAAAAAGTACTCAACCCGCCAGACACAATCGCCGATAAACAGTCTCACAAGGCAGTCGCAGGACACGAAGTCCTGCCAGGTGACCCGGAAAAAAAAGAGTGCTGAAAGACAAAAAAAGGCTCAACTCTTTCTCCAAAGTCGCCGATAAACAGTACAACAAGGGCATCAAGCCCAGGCAGTTGCAGGACAATGACAGACCCGATCATGGAATGATCGGTCAAGCGATGAAAACGGTTTCACTTCGGTTTCTCGCAAAGGGTCGGGTTGGCCCTTTAAAATGAACAACCCACCTCCAGTCAAGGATGATTACGAATCGGAAGCCATGAATGGTACCGAATCAGGAGGCCACACGCCATGAACCACCTCACATGTTTCTTCTCGTTGCAGGCCATCCATACCGGCCAAATTTCAAGACTTGCGTGTCGTACTCACATAGTGATGTCTCAACCGATTTGTCACGAACCCTTGCTGCGATAGCTTGATTCGGACATCTGCCAGGAGAGTGCATTTTGCATCATGGACTCTGTGCGTGTATCACGCCTTGAGTGAATCCTGAGACGTTATTTTGACGACAAATATATAATTTATATTTTGGTTCGCCATGAGAATCAGGCTGAATCATAGATTGAAATGAATACAGATCAGAACCAATCTGTTTTCCAATGAACGGTTCAATGTCAGCCAAGGATGGATGTGAATGGATCGGGTCTCTGTGGAGCATCTGACTTTGTGAGACTAATCAGTCATGGAGGAGAACTCAAATGGCTCTTACTGTTACAACTAATGTTCATGCGTTGATGGCGCAGAGGAAGTTGCTGCATACGACAAACGCATTGGGGACTTCATTCCAACGCCTTGCCTCTGGGTTGCGGATCAACAGTGCCAGGGATGACGCAGCGGGACTGACCATTACCACCCGCATGACGTCTCAGATTCGGGGATTGAATCAGGCGGCGCGCAATGCCAATGATGCCATTTCCATGGTCCAGGTGGTGGAAGGGGCACTGGAAGAGACCACCAACGCCTTGCAGCGGATACGGGAACTGTCGATACAGGCAGCCAACGATACCCTGATGACCTCAGACCGTTTGGCCGTGCAAAAGGAGATCAATCAACTGCTGTCAGAGATTGATCGGATTGCGACCCAAACGAAGTTCAATAATCAGGTTCTGTTGAGTGGTGCCTGGGATGTGACATCCAAGACATTTCAGGTAGGCGCGGATGGTGGACAGACCATAGCCATGCGTGTGAGGCGGACAACCACGATTTCGCTGATTTCGCTGGTGGCCGGTGGGACGATTGGAGTCACCACCCAGGCCAGTGCGAACACGGCGATTGGGCGGATTGATTCCGCGCTGGATTCGGTATCTGACATTCGGGCTGGTCTGGGTGCTTATCAGAATCGATTCGAGTCTGTGATTGCGAATTTGAACAATGTGGCGGAAAACACCTCAGCGGCCCGTTCGCGGATCATGGATGCGGACATTGCCTCCGAGTCAGCCAATTTGACCCGGAACGCCATATTGCAACAAGCTGGCACGGCCATACTGGCCCAAGCCAACCAACAACCGCAGATTGCATTGCAATTGTTGGGTCGATGAGTTTCAAGAACAAACCGGCTTGGTCATTCTGACCCAAGCCGACCAACAACTGCGGATTGAATGGCTCTTGTTGGGTTGATGCGTTTCAAGAACAAACCGGCTTGGTCATTCTGGCCCAAGCCGACCAACAACAGCAGATTGCATTGCTCTTGCTGGATAGATGATTATTAATGTGTCAAACATTGGGCTGGGTCAGCCCGTACCAAAAAGATTGACCCAAACGGAACCAGGGACGGAAATTAATGAGGTGATTCATACACCTCGGACATGGATTGGAGAATGAACATGGCCTTTGCAATCAATACCAACGTTTTGTCGTTAAATGCCCAGCGCAACCTGGAGCGTACCACGAATGCCTTGGGGACGACTTTCAAACGTCTCTCTTCGGGGTTGCGGATCAATGGTGCCAAGGATGACGCAGCGGGCTTGACGATCACCAACCGTATGACCTCTCAGATTCGGGGCTTGAATCAGGCGATACGCAATAGCAACGACGGTATTTCGATGTTGCAGGTGGCCGAAGGTGCGTTGGATGAAACCACCAATGCTTTGCAAAGGATGCGGGAACTCTCGGTGCAGTCGGCCAACGACACGTTAACGACAACGGATCGTCTTGCAATCCAAAAAGAGATCAACCAACTGTTGTCGGAAATTGACCGGATTGCTTCGCAAACGAAATTCAACAATCAGATCTTGTTGAGTGGTGGATGGGAAACAACCAAAGTCTTTCATGTTGGTGCCGATGGTGGACAGACCATAGCCGTGACCGTGGATCGGACCACAACGGCATCGTTGATCGGTACGGGTGTTGGTACATCTCTCAACGTGCATCTCCAAGCCAGTGCCAACAATGCCATTGGTCGGATCGATTCGGCCTTGGATTCGGTCTCCGACATCCGGGCAAGCTTGGGTGCCTATCAAAATCGTTTTGAGATGGTGATTGCCAATTTGTCTAACATTTCCGAGAACACCTCGGTGTCTCGTTCACGGATTATGGATGCCGACATTGCGGCTGAGTCAGCCAATTTGACGCGGAATGCCATATTGCAACAGGCTGGCACGGCCATTCTGGCCCAAGCCAACCAACAACCGCAGATTGCCATACAGCTTTTGAAGTAACGTTGACGCAATAAAGATATGTTGTGCGGGTTGGGTCGGCCCGCTAAAAAGAACGCCCCACATTCAGCCAGGGACGGATTGATCATCAAGAAACGAACGAATCGTTTCGAAACCAGGAGGATATCACAATGGCTTTTTCAATCACCACCAATGTTGCCGCCATGACCGCCCAACGCAAGTTGGAGTCCACCACCAAAACCCTCGGAACCACGTTTCAACGGCTTTCTTCTGGCTTGCGGATCAATGCGGCCAAGGATGATTCGGCTGGACTGACCATTGCCACCCGTATGACGTCCCAGGTTCGCGGGATCAATCAGGCCATGCGCAATGCCAATGATGCCATTTCCATGGCGCAAGTGGCTGAGGGGGCCTTGGATGAAACCACCAATGCCTTGCAACGGATGCGTGAGCTGGCGGTACAGGCCTCCAACGACACATTGGTGACCACAGATCGCTTGGCCATTCAGAAGGAGATCAACCAGCTGTTGTCGGAAGTGGATCGCATTGCCGGGCAGACGAAGTTCAACAATCAGATCCTGTTGAGCGGTGGATGGGAGACGGCGAAGGTCTTTCATGTTGGAGCCGATGGTGGCCAAACCATTGCCATGACTGTGGATCGGACGACAACCACTTCGTTGATTGGTGCGGCAGCCGGCACATCTCTCAATGTGCATGTCCAAGCCAGTGCCAACAACACCATTGGACGTATCGATTCGGCTTTGGATTCGGTTTCTGACATTCGTGCCAGCCTGGGTGCTTTCCAGAACCGTTTCGAGGCAGTGATTGCGAATCTGGGCAGTGTGTCGGAAAATACGGCTGCGGCCCGTTCACGGATCATGGATGCCGACATTGCCGCCGAATCGGCCAGTTTGACTCGGAATGCGATTCTGCAACAAGCGGGTACAGCCATGTTGGCCCAGGCCAACCAGCAACCGCAGATTGCCCTGCAACTCCTGAAATAGGCCAAATGAATTCTGGCCTCTTTTGAGACCCGGTTTTTTTTGATGTCTCTCCAGGTTGGTTTGCCTGGAGAGACCTGACAACAACAAAAGGAGGCACCCAATGGAAAGCGTTGCCAATATTCTTGACAGCAGTGGGTCAAGAGAGCGCGTGGAGCCTGCGGTTCGTACTGGCACCGGTCCTCCAGGCCGGTATCGGGGGAACGGTGGGTTTGAAAGAAAGTTGCATGAAGCCGAACAGATGTTCCTTGGAACGGAAGCACGGCCACAGGAAGGTACGAAGTCGGTCCTCAAAAGTCTGGCTGAAGAGATCACCCAATCGTTGACCGGATTCAACAGTTTGCGTTTCAGTATGGACCGGGAACTCAAACAGGTGGTGGTCAAAGTGGTTGATCAGGAAAGCGAGAATGTGATTCGTCGAATCCCCGGCGAACGCATGGTGGATCTGGTCAAACAAATGCGGGATCTGGAGGGGATGCTGTTCAATAGCGCGATATAAAGCGGGATGACATGCAAACGGCGACGGACCTGGTCCGTCGCCGTTTGATCGTTCACGCGGTCACAAGCCAAAATTATGCTTGACGGATGGAGTCTGAACGGTTACATGTTGCCAAAACAAACTTTTAAAAGAGCCTGTTGCGAACCCTTTCCCAGTCCACCGAACCTTCCATCCCAAGACCATCCGCAGTTCAGAACAAACCATTAACAGGATGCACAAGCATGAAATTCACCCTCAACTGGCTTCGTGACCACATTGAAACCGACCTTTCGGCGGAAACAATTGGTGCAAAACTCACCATGGCGGGTTTGGAACTCGACGCATTGACCCGATTGGATCAGGGACTGGACAAAGTCGTCGTGGGATTTTTGGCAGAGGTCAAACCACATCCTGACGCAGACCGACTCACGGTCTGTCAGGTACGTATCGGAAGCGACCTGTTGACCATTGTTTGCGGAGCCAAAAACCATGCGGCAGGAGACAAAGTCGCAGTGGCTTGCATCGGGGCGCACCTGCCCAATGGCATGAAAATTACTGAAACTCAAATTCGGGGCGTAACCTCGCAAGGAATGCTCTGTTCCAGACAGGAGTTGGGCTTGTCCCCCGCAGAGGATGGAATATTAATTCTGCCCGCAGACACCCAGGAAGGAACTCCCATTGCCAAGGTACTGGGCCTGGATGAGGTCGTTTTGGAACTGGGAATCACACCCAATCGAGGTGACTGCCTGGGCGTGCGCGGCATTGCACGGGAATTGGGGGCACTCACGGGTCACCCCTTGCGTCCCTTGCCAGAAGGTGCCATCCATCTCCACGAAACAGGAGCTACAGCCAAGGTTCAGATCGAAGATCCCACAGGCTGTCCTTGTTATGCGGGTCGCATCATCAACAACATTCGCATTGCACCCAGTCCGGCCTGGTTGCGCAACCGTCTGGAAGCATCGGGTATGCGTTCCATCAATAATGTGGTCGATATTACCAATTTTATTTTGCTGGATCGCAATCAACCCCTGCACGCCTTTGATCTGGCCTGTGTGCAAATGCCCCTGGTGGTCCGGTCCGCACGGCCTGGAGAAACCCTTGTCACCCTGGATGGCATGAATCGGGTGTTGTCCGAACAGATGACCGTCATCGCCGATCAACAGCACGTCCTGGCCCTGGCTGGCATCATGGGAGGCGAAACAAGCGGAGTGACTGAAGCCACCACCGATATCTTCCTGGAAGCAGCCTGTTTTGATCCCATTTCCACAGCCCGAACCGGGCGACGTCTGGCCATTCTTTCCGAATCCCGCCACCGCTTCGAGCGGGGTGTGGATGCTGACGCCATTCCCGGTGTCATGGAACAGGCCACACAAATGATCCTGGAACTGGCTGGCGGTCAAGCCGGTCCCATCACCTGGGTGCAGGCCCGTCCCCCCCACGCCTCCACGCCGATTCTCTACCGACCCCAACGGGTCAACCAATTGGGTGGGATTGCGTTGAGTGCCACAACCATGAACACCTTGTTGCAAAGGCTGGGGTGTCAGGTCACTCCCATGGACGAAAACAATCATGCTTTTCAGGTCATTCCCCCCAGTTGGCGTCATGACCTGCGTATTGAAGAAGATCTGTTGGAAGAAATCATCCGTTTGAACGGCTATGATCAGGTTCCGGTCGCACTCCCCAGAGTCCCGGCAGACCCCCCGATTCCCAATCCGATGCAACGTCTCATGGAGCGTGTGCGTACCATTCTGGTCGGTTTTGGCTATCTGGAAGCCATCAATTATGCCTTTGTCTCTCCTGCCATCCAGCGTCGTTTCAATCAGGAACTCACTCCACTCCCCCTGCTCAATCCCTTGTCCGAAGATCAGGCCGTGTTGCGAACCGATTTGATCGCCGGACTCATCGAAACAGCCCAGCGCAATCTGAATCGGGGCAACGCCCGTTTACGAATCTTTGAACTGGGACGGGTCTTTTTGACCCATGCTCAAGGCGACGTGACAGAAGTGGAACGACTGGCAGGAATCCTGACCGGACCTGCCGAAGAACAAAATGTTTTCAACCCGTTGCGTCAGACGGATTTCTTTGACCTTTCGAGCGATGTGAGCAGTTTTTTGAACGAATTGAGTGGGAATGGCATGACTCTGGAGCGTGGCGGTCCGGCGTTTCTCCATCCAGGACGCAAGGCCATCATCATGCATGGGAATGGTCAGCCTATCGGTTGGATGGGACAACTTCACCCAACCGAACAGGAGGCGTTGGATCTGCGCAAAGAACTCTTCGTGTTTGAATTGTCCCTGCCTCCGCTGCTGACAACAGGTAAAAAAGATATGGGGACAGAAGAGGCTGTGAGTCGTTTTCCATCCATTCAAAACGATTTCACCTTTCTGATGCCGGAACGAACCCCGGCCAGAGATGTCGTGAATCAAGTCTTGCAAATGGCTCCCGATCTGATCCGACGCGCCACAATTACCGCTATTTATACGGGACCAGGAGTGCCTCCAGGAGAAAAAAGTTTGACTCTGAGTATCCTGCTACAGGCCGATGATCGCACTTTGACGGATATCGAAAGCAAAGATATTGCCGAACGGATCATCACCAGCATGCGCACGTTATGTGGAGCTACTTTGCGATAATTAAAAAACCTTGGGGGGCGGTGAACCGCCCCCCCAAACCCCCCACCCTTTTTTTTTAATATTTTTTT
>JAMOBH010000301.1:0-7056 GCA_039908085.1 Magnetococcus sp. YQC-5 | reverse complement strand
CGCTATACGACCTCTTTTCAATGATCAATGCCTTCACACCAATCTGCTTAGTGAAAGAAAGTTTACCAAACCAAATCGCCAACAGTTTTGAAGTCAATGTCTATGAAATGGATTGATAGTGGCTCTCGCCCCAAACCCCACCAGGGGCAAAGCCCCTGGACCCCACTTTTTTTTATCTCGACTTCATCTTTATGAAAATAATAATTATATTATTTAAACTTGTAAGCCTCTGCTTGTTCTTATTGACACTCCCCTGCCCTGCCCTTGCCGACACCCCAGAGAACCGTGCCTGCCTGGAGTGTCACGATGGCAGCAAAGTTATCGAAGTGCCGAACACTTCAGCCTACGCGCAAGCAGGGGAGAAACGTGCATTGACACCCCTCTCCCAGGCCCCATATGGGCGTAGTGTCCATTCCCGGATGCGGTGTACGGAGTGCCATACCCGAATCACCAACCCAAAGCCCCCCCACCAGGTCGGCAAACCGGACACAATCGACTGTGCTGCATGCCATGAATCTCTGGCGCAATCATCTCCGCAGCCCACCCCCGCCACTTTGAATGTACTGAGCCACATCAAGAACTACCAACATTCGATTCATGCCCGCGCCAATCGGGATCATCCTGATTTCCTCAATGCCACCTGCAACGACTGTCATGACAGCCACACCTTCACCCTTGTGCCCCAGGACAAAACCAGCCCGGAGCTTGCCACCTGGAAGGCAACGATCCCTGAAATGTGCGGCAAATGCCATGAAGATGAACTGGAAGATTATTCCGCATCCGTCCACAGTTTTGAATTTTATAAGAAAAAAAATGCAAAATCAGCCGTTTGCACAGACTGTCACACCAGTCATGGAGACACTGGAGGTGGCGTGATTTTCAAGCTGCAAAGTATCGCCAAATGCGCCGCTTGTCACGAACCCCAACTCAATACCTATCGCAACACCTATCACGGCCAGATTGCCCGACTTGGCTATGGCCATACTGCCAAATGCTTTGACTGCCATGCCCGACACCTGACCCTGCCTGTCAAGGATGCCAAATCTCTCACGCATCCCAACAACCGTTTGAAGACCTGCCAGAAATGTCATGATGGCCAACACCGACCCTTGGCCACATCAGGTTTTGCCTCCTTCACCCCCCACGCGATGGCTCATGATTTCAATCGCCACCCACAGGTATGGATCGCTTCCCGTATCATGGAGGGGCTGTTGTGGGGAGTTCTCGGTTTTTTCTGGCTGCACGCCTGCTTGTGGTTTTACCGGGAATGGCGCGAACGCAAGCACTCCCAATCTGAACTGCGGGTGGATCTCGCCGCCCTTGGGATCGATCCGACCCGTCATGTACGTCGATTTTCCCTGCTCTGGCGTGTGACACACTTGTTGTTTGCTCTGCTTGTGATGATTTTGATTGTTACAGGCATGACGCTACTCAAATCAGAGAGTGGCTGGGCAGCGGTGTTGATACGTTTTCTGGGTGGACCGGAAAATCTGGCACTGATTCATCGAGTTGCAGCGGTAGGGTTGCTGGATCTCTTTTTGATCCATCTGTTTTACCTGCTGCAACGGTTGCTGAGGGATCGTCACTTCAAATGGTTGGGTCCGGATTCACTACTACCCAACCGCAAAGATTGGATGGACTGCCGTGACATGTTCAAATGGTTTGTTGGGATGGGTCCGAAACCCAGATTCGAACGTTGGACGTACTTTGAAAAATTCGACTATTGGGCCGTTTTCTGGGGCATGACAGTCATGGGAACAAGCGGACTGGTCATGGCTTTTCCCCATTTGGCGGGCACCTATCTGGAGGGGTGGGTCTTTAATGTCGCCATTCTGGTACATGGCCAGGAAGCTCTCCTGGCGGTACTGTTTTTATTTACGGTCCATTTTTTCAACAACCACTTCCGGCCAGCCAAACTGCCACCGCCAGAGATTGTGATGTTCACCGGAACCCAATCCCTGACCGATTTCCAACAGGACCACCCGGCCCATTTCGAACGTCTGCTGGCCAGTGGAGAATTGGAACACTATCTGGTGAAAGCACCCTCCAGAATCATGACCCTGGGGTCCAAACTCCTTGGGGTGCTATTGATTATGATCGGGATGGCATTGTTAATTTTGACAACAAGCACTGCTTGCTCATTTGTCTGATATCTGGATCTTATCGATGAACTATTTGCTTAATATAAATATGCTGTTGATTAAAGCAATACAAAAACCATCCCTGTTGGGATATAGTGTTGCCTTCACTCTCTTTTGGTTGGACGGTTTTGTATTCTCTCAGGGGGTTCTTTCTGGATTCATATTGTTTTTTTCTCTGGGTAGATTTTTGCTCGCAAGCTTTTCCAACTGTTCGGACCAAGCCCTGAAAAGCAGGAAGAAGGCCGATGCCTTGTTGCTCGCCATTGGCGCAATGGCCGTGATAGTCATGCTGAGAGTCAACAATTCAATTGCTGAAACACGCATTCATCTTGTGGCTGAAGCATGTCGGCAATACAAAGCCAGCCATGGACATTATCCGCAAAAACTGGAAGAACTGGTTCCCAAATTTCTGACCGGGATTCCAGATGCCAAGCCATTTGGAAATTTCAACAAAATTTTATATTTACGCATCGGAAAAAATGACGTGGATGATGATACTTTACTTGAGTATGTTGCCATTCCCCCTTTTAGCCGACGATTCTTGAGATTGGAAACCAATCAGTGGCACGAACTGGATTGATTGTCGTGACAGACTCATTGATTATAAAACAACACATACGAGGTGCCCTGTTAGGCACGGCTTTGGGGGATGCCACCGGCCTGGTGACCGAAGGATTATCCCGTCGCCGATTGGAGAGACTTGATTTCGATCTTGCAGGGCCTGCCTTGCTGGGGGCCTGGGGCATGATGTCCGATGATGGCGACCATGCCTGCATGACGGCACAGGCTCTGATCCTGTCAGGTGGTGATCCTGAACGTTTTTCTCGCGCCTTGGCGTGGCGATTGCGCTTTTGGTTGTTGGGACTTCCAGCTGGCATGGGCTTGGCTACGGGACGCGCCATCCTGAAACTATGGATGGGATTTCCACCCCACCGTAGCGGCGTTTTTTCCGCTGGCACCGGTCCGGCCATGCGCGCTCCCATCATCGGGGCTGCCTGGTGCGATCATTTCGCAATCATGCGGAAATTGGTCAGCATATCTACCCGAATGACCCATACAGACCCAAAAGCTGAATGGGGTGCTTTGGCCGTGGCCATGGCTGCGGCCTTTTCCGCCCAAAACGTGGTCATGGCACCAGAATCCTTTGTGGAAGCCTTGTCTTGTCAATTGGATCCCTCCGCCGATGAATTTTTACATCTGGTCCAACAAGCCGCAGCCAGTGCCAAACAGAAAGAAACAGCCTCCCGATTTGCCGAGCGTCTTGGACTGACAGAAGGGGTGGGAGGATATGTCTTTCATACCGTTCCAATCGTATTACAAATCTGGATGCGGGCACCGACTTCATATGAAGAAGCCATCCAGGAAATCATCCGTCTGGGAGGAGATACCGATACCACAGCAGCGATCCTGGGAGGAATCCTGGGTGCTGGCATGGGTATGGAGGGACTGCCAACCCATTGGCTGGCCCGTTTGCAGGAGTGGCCCCGCTCTCAATCCTGGATGATCGCTTTGGCAGATCGCTTGCTGTTGGCATGCCAAACCGCAACCCCAATGCAACCACCCCCGATGTTCTGGCCAGGGCTTTTGCTGCGGAATCTGATTTTCCTGATCATCGTCTTATTCCACGGCTTTCGTCGTCTGCTTCCACCATGGTAGTATTGATTGAAACACCAAATTAACAATTTTTAAAATAATAAATAATAATAAAGGTTATACATATGCGTTTTTTTGCTGATTTACACATTCACTCCAAATATTCCAGAGCAACCAGTCGGGAGTGCAATCTTGAAGTTTTAGCATTTTGGGCTAGAAGAAAAGGAATTTCTGTTTTAGGCACCGGGGATTTTACCCATCCGGCCTGGATCGCGGAAATAACAGAAAAAACCGTTCCTGCTGAGCCAGGACTGTTGCGCCTGCGGCCCGATTTGGAAAAACACGTCGCAGAAGGTTTGCACACCCTGGAAAAGGCTCCTGGAACCGGTGACACCATCCGATTTTTGTTGTCGGTGGAAATCTCGACCATCTACAAAAAAGGCGATTGCACTCGCAAAGTCCATCATATCCTGTGCGTTCCCACCCTGGAGGCCGCCAAACGTTTGAATCAACGTTTGGCCCGCATCGGTAATATCACGGCAGATGGACGCCCCATCCTGGGATTGGATTCAAGAGATTTATTGGAAATCACTTTGGAATCGGATCCTGGGGCGTTTCTGATTCCAGCCCACATCTGGACGCCATGGTTTTCGGTTTTAGGCTCCAAGTCGGGATTTGATTCCATCGAGGCCTGTTACGGCGATTTGGCTCACCACATCTTTGCTTTGGAAACCGGCCTCTCTTCGGACCCACCCATGAATTGGCGGGTAAGTTGTCTGGATCGCTATCGACTGGTTTCCAACTCGGACGCCCATTCCCCAGCCAAACTGGGACGGGAGGCCACCATTTTTACCACCGAAATGAATTATTTTGCCATACGCCACGCTCTTGAAAGCGGAGTCGGCTATGCCGGAACCGTGGAATTTTTCCCTGAGGAGGGCAAATATCACCTGGATGGTCACCGTACCTGTCAGGTCTGCCTGCAACCAGAGGAAACCTTGCGACTGGCTGGAAAGTGTCCGGTATGTGCCAAACCTCTGACCGTGGGGGTGTTGAATCGGGTCGAGGTCTTGGCGGATCGCCCGGAAGGGATAGCACCTGCCACGGCAGCCCCTTTTCTTTCATTCATTCCCTTGCAGGAAATCATCGCCGAGATCGAAGGCGTGGGACCGGCTTCCAACCGGGTGGTCAGGAGTTACGACGAGATGTTGCGCCGCCTGGGACCGGAGTTGTTCATTCTGGAGTCGGTCCCGGTGGAAGAGATTCGGCGACACGCCTCTGAAAAAATGGCAGAGGCCATTACCCGCTTGCGACAAGGGCGCGTGGTGCGGACCGGAGGATATGACGGTGAATATGGGGTGATTCGTGTGTTTGATCCCCTTGAATTGCGTCCAAAACCGCCGGAAGCCGGTTTGTTCGCCGCCGGGGCTGTGGCCGAAAAAGCCAAAACAAAACCTCCTGTTGCACCAAAACAAATGGAGAGTCCTCCTGTGGTTTCATCTCCGATGAAACGCAAAGCCAAAGTCAAAGTTGCAGATGCAAAAACACCGGTTGACACTGGTTTGGATGCGCAACAAGCTGTTGCGGTGGATCACATGGGCGGACCATTATTGATTCTGGCTGGTCCTGGGACTGGCAAGACCAGAACCTTGACCCATCGGTTGGCCCGACTGGTTACAGGTGGCGTTCCACCTGAACAATGCCTGGCGGTGACATTCACCCGCCGTGCGGCCCAGGAGATGCAGGAACGGTTGTCAGGGTTGTTGGGTGAAGAGATCGGACAGCGTATTCCAGTGATGACGTTTCATGCCCTGGGCTGGTCCATTTTGCGTGCCTATGGGACTCGACTCGGTTATCCCCCTGCCATGACCATTGCCGGAGAGATCGAATTGTCGCAACGATTGCAAGAGACCATGGGCTTGACACAAACCGAGGCACTCAAACGACTGACGGCCTTGTCCCGATGGCGTCGGGGGGAAATCGTGGCAGACCCGCAAGAAATGTTGAGGCAAGAGTCTATCCTGACAGCCCATCGAGAGTTGTTGCGACAATGGGGGCTGGTGGATTTGGAAGATTTGATCCTGGAACCGGTGACCTTGTTGGAGGGGCATCCTGATGTATCGGCCCTTTTGAGAATGCACTATGCATGGGTTTTTGTGGATGAATTTCAGGACATCGACGCCAGTCAATATGCCCTGTTAAGGCATTTGGCACCGCCAGATGGTCAGTTGTGTGTGATTGGGGATCCAGATCAGTCGATTTATGGGTTTCGGGGTGGGGATCCCCGTTTTTTTCAGGAGTTGGCCAAGGATTTTCCTGAATTGCGCACCATTCGTTTGACGCACAACTACCGTTCTGGTCAGGCGATTGTACATGGGGCACTTGAGGTGATGGCGCAAGCCAAGTGGCAACGAGAGCGGGATCTGATTGCCATGGTGGATGACGCGCGACGAATCGTGGTGTTTGATGCGGCCAGCGACCGGGCTGAGGCGGAATTTGTAGTTCATACCCTGGAAGCGATGATGGGTGGTCATGGGTTTCACGCCCTGGATAGTGGACGTGCGGATGGGCATGCGGTCGGGGCCTATTCATTTGGAGATTTTGCGGTTTTGTATCGTTCTGACGCCCAATCTGTGGCTTTATGTCAAGCTTTTGATCGTGCTGGGATTCCTTATCAAAAGCGGTCGCATGGTCGATTGACCGATCATCCAGGCGTGATGAAATTGGTGAATGCCATGCGACGATCTGCGGAAAGTGGTTTGCTGATTGATCGGTTGCATCGTGTTGTGGTTGAATTGGGGGATGATGCGGATGGCAAGGCTGCTTTGGAACTGGTATTGCCTTTGGCTACTCGATTTGGAGAGGATGTGACAGGATTCCTGTCGGCTTTGACTTTGGGGGCGGAATTGGATCTGTGGGATCCACGGGCGCAACGGGTTGCGTTGTTGACGTTGCATGGATCGAAGGGATTGGAATTTCGCACGGTATTTGTCACAGGCTGTGAAGATGGCGTGTTGCCTTGGCGTTGGGGCGAGGAAAACAAAGAGTCTTTGGAGGAGGAACGTCGTTTGTTTTTTGTGGCCATGACTCGCGCTCGTGAAACCTTGATTTTGACTTGGGCCAAAAAACGTTTGTGGCGGGGCAGTGTGCGTTCCATGGAAATCTCTCCCTTTTTGCAAGAAATTCGAGAAGAACTCCTGGAACGGCGGAGTGTCGCATGGCGGCCACCCAAAAAAAACAGCACTGGAAAACAGTTGACATTGAGTTGGGATTAGTCAGGATGGGGACATCCAAACTGGTGGGGTCCAGGGGCTTTGCCCCT
>JAMOBH010000300.1:0-7080 GCA_039908085.1 Magnetococcus sp. YQC-5 | reverse complement strand
ATTGCCCACTGCACAAACCGTGGACGACTACGAAAAACTTCTCCCTTGGAACATCGATCAGGCCGCATTGTCAATAGCCTGAATGACGGGGATGATTCACCGCTTACCGGAAAACGGCCACCCCCACCGCAAAGCCACCCGCGCTAACCTTTGGAAACATTGGCGTTTTTTCTCACAAAAAAGCCGCCTTTGCGGGCGGCGATTTTGTGAAGAACGACTTGCAAAACTTAAATGGTGGAGGAAACGATACGCATTTCGGAAAATTCTCCGCCACTTTGCTGCGATGCAGCAAGAGAACGGTTTGACGCCGTCTTGGTTAGCCAAGCGACACGGAATTGTACATGTGATTGGCATTCAATGACTTTTTCAGAGTCTCCAAACTTTTTGCCAGAGTCCGATGAGGTGGCTGTTGACTCGATTCCAACTCCCGCTTGGGTGGCAATGGCCCTGGTGGAAGGTTCTCTGTCATTCTCCGCTATTCTCTGTTACTGTTTGTCAATCTTAGAAGGTGCCACCCATACTGTACATGTCCCCTCCTCCCGTCCAGCACTCTCGCTACTCGGAGTGGCTGGTCAATTCCCCGGGGGAAACGCACTGCTGGAGTCAAGACGGATCCGCCAGCACGCTCTCCAGGGTTGTGGCGTCCAGAATACGGAGGCTCCACTCCTCCAGGGTGGAGAGTTCGGCATCGGCTATTTTCTGGGTGGCCCAGCTGGGCAGGTCACCGAAGCGGCGTTGGAGTTGGCGGGTGAGCATCGATGCACCCTCTTCCCGGCGGCCTTTCTTCTCGCCAATCAAGATACCATCCTGCCGCACCATCGCAGCCCACTCCGGCTTGCCTTTGGCCAATATCTCCTGCGCAAATTGTGACATCATTTCAGCTTCCTCCTGCGGGTTGATGCGGCGCACGACTTGCCGCACATGCTCTTCATCCAGGTTCGAGAATGTCGTCAACAAATATAACAGCACCGACAGCAACAGCTCTGGGGCATCCACCAGCGCGGCAATGATGTTCTCCAGAGCATCCATCTGCGTCTGCGGATCGCGAGTCCCGTATTTCAACGCCATCAACCCGGCCCGCAAACGAGCATCCCGTGATAGCTGCCCATCCGGAATCGGCCCAAGATCCACCACCGGAAAGCGAAAATTCAGCAGCCAGGGACGCAGGGCCTCATCCACATCCACCAGGAACAAAAACTCGTTGGGAATCCGCCATTCCGTCTGCCCATGGTAAAGGAGTAACGGCAACACGGCTGGCAACTTTCTCCACTGCGCATCCTCACGAGTTGCCTGCTCCATGCATGCGTACATCCCCCGGTGGAACTGCCAACCCACCCGCTCGTCCTCATAGCTCTTGTGTTCCACCAGCGCGTAAAGCAACAGCAACCTGCCGCTGATCGTCCTGGTCTGGAATAGGCGATCCGAGTAATAAGGCCGCAACCGCTCCTCGATAAAAGAACCCTCCACCAGTTGCGGCGGCTCGGGCACAAGGAGCCGGGATACCTCTGGCGGCAAACTCTCCCGCAGAAAGGCACCCGCCGTCTCCGGATGAGACATCAGTGCCTTGAACAAGCGGTCATGGGGTTGGGCGATCTCGTTCATGCGGCCAGCATATCAGTTTCACTTGTGCAAGTCACCATCCAGCTCTGACCACAACAAAATGAAAGAAGCGGAAGGAGGAGCCAGAATCACACCGCAGATACGGCGCAGCCGTTCAGCCCAATAACGCCAACATCCGCGCCGGGTCGAGCAAAGCCTCTGCAAGAACGCAATGCACCTCATAGTGGGGCTCACTGTTGGACAGATCGTCCCGGTAGTCTTGCAACCACTGTTGCAATCCCGCAGCGTTATGGGGATTAAGTCCTCGGATCTGACGATCTGCCAGTTGTTTTTGTTTTTTCCGATACTCGGCCTTGAACTCTTTTGTCCAGCGAGTCGAAAGGTTCAACAGGGTATCCAGGTTGCGCACCCGATTGCTATCCGAAGAGTTAGTAATGGTCACGCTGATTTCGAATTTGACTGGGTCGTATCTGAGCACGATGGCACCGTTGGCGTGGCGCAGGTAGGGGTGGAACCAATCGGCGAAACTGCCTTTGGTATGGACTTTGTTTATCCCCTTGTTTGATGTGCTGTTGCATTCGCTACAGATGGGTAACAGGTTGTCGGCACACACAGCCAAGAGAGGAAAAGCGGCCTTGTAAATCCAGTGATCGACGTGAGTCTGAGTCAGTTCTCCGCCGCACAGCACACAGATTTCACGAGCATAAGGGTCCAAATCGATCCGATGTCGCTTGCGGAACTCATCTACAAATTTCTTATATGTAAGCCAATCATCCTTTGTGTTGGTCGGCACACCACTGTCAGTGTAGGGCAGGCCGGTCCCGCATAACCCCTTATCGTAGAAAGCACTCATCAGCGTTTTGAAGGCCATCCAAGAATCTTTGCCCAATGGGGCGGTTGTTGGCAGTGCTGCGGGTGGGGTGGGACCAAAATGATCGGCAACCTTTGCTACCCCTTGAATCCAGTCGGCCAGATCCTGCTTCTTTTTGGGCGATAGGTTGGCGAGGATTTTCGCCCGATCCAGCAGCAGCTTGCCTCCCTGTTCTCTTTGCAGGAGTCCCCATAACCAGTCGGCTTCGATGACCGATGGCATCTTTCCCTGCAAGTTGGTCTGCGTCACAGAGGTACCATTCACCCCCACATCGCACAGCCAGAGGGTAAACGTTTGCATCAGCCGCTGGCAGGCGGCGAGTGCCGGGGAGCAGGAGATCTTGTGAATGGGCTTAATCATCGCCTCCTCCCTCTTCTCCCGGAGGTTGAACACGCAAGAGTATGGCGCGCAATTCATCCTTCAGCATATCGGATTGCAACGTTGGGATCACCTGTTCGATGGTGCGCAAATCCGGGTATTCTTTCCAGCGATTGAGCAATGTTTTCAATTCGCTACGGTAAAAGCCCGTGCCCAGACGCGAGATGATGGCCTGCAGTCGTCGCACGTCGTCAGGCGTGGGATCGGTTTTGATGCCCGCTTCCTGCACGAAGGCCTCAATGCGTTTCATGGCGCGCTGGCCAATGCTGTCATCCGCACCAAAAACGGTCATCATCAACGCGCTGGGGTCGGTAGCAAAGGTGCGGCTGCCAATAGGCTTGGCATGGGCGGCATTGTCGAATTTCTCAATGAGGATGATTTCTTCGTCAAAAATATCTGAGAGTACGATGGCCGAGTGCGTGGCAATCAGCACCGCACTGGCATCCTGGCCCAGTGCCGCATCAATGACACTGACAATCTCGCGTTTCCATGTGTCATTAAAGTGCGTTTCCGGCTCGTCCAGCAGCAGGAGCGCGTCGTCCTGCCCGGCAAGCAAATGGAACAATGCCCAACGCGACAACACCATGCGCTCACCATCGGAAAGTTCCGAAAAACACAGTACACCAGCGTCCGGCGCGCAGACATCCTCTGTCGGTTTTTTCTCACGGCGCAGAAAAAGTTCCAAGTCATCCAACAACCCGGCATTGCTCCATTGCAGCAATCTACCAAAACGCTCGAAAGTGCTATCGTTTGGCTCCCCCAACAAGGCGTACAGTGCCTGGCCTTGGGTAGTGATGCCCTCCATGCGGGTTTCAAGAAACTCGGTGCCTTCTCGGGCTGCAGGACCATCAATGTCTAAATACAGCGCACGCCATGGTTCTACCGGATGCGGCTCACGGATGACCTCGGCTGCGGCGAGTAGCAGGTCGTGCAGTACCGGCAATAGTGCGCGCGGGGCCTGCCGGGCCCGATCAAGGTTGATGCGCAGGCGCACGCCGATCAGATGAAGCCACCCGGCTTTTTCAAACAGATTGGCGAGTTGCTTGTTGCGCTTGGCACCTTTCTGGATGCGCATCTCCTCCTGCAAGACTACGGCAAGCAAGGCACAGGTCAGTGTGACACCTTCAAGCAAGATCGGGCGACGAAACATGTGGGGGACAGGCATTTCCAGGGCATCTACCACCGTGCGGGGATCATCGCCGAATGTGCCGCCATCGATCACCACCCGACTCTCGTCTTCCGATGTCCAGTCAGGCGGACGTTCGCGCGAGGTGTCGTATTCTTCATCTTGGGTAACTGAGTCCACACCCGTACTGTCGGTTGGTACTTGCCAAATCTTCTGCCAGGGGAGTAAATCACCAGAGGTATAGGCCAGTACCGCACGAGGCAGTGCATAGGGAGCGGCTTGCGGATAGCTGCCGCGAGGGATCTTGGCACTGAAAATCGCGCCGCCAAATTTGACAGTATGCTCTTTGGTCCTGCGCAGCAATTCAACGGCTTGCGCAAAAGTCTCCTGATCAGTCTCGGAGGAAAAACGCCAGCCTTCAGCAAGCCACAGACTGGTCAGATGTTTCTCACCTGGGTGATCGAAAATCAACGTCCTGTGCTCTGGGTCGCCCGGACGACCCAGTTCATAGATGAGGCTCACCGGAAAACCAGGCAAACGCCGGTCAGCGAGAGCCAGGAACACCTCGGCCAGTGCGCGCAGCAGGTGACTCTTGCCACTGCCGTTGAGACCGATCACAAAGTGGATGGCACAGTCCGGGACGGTCTCGCCCACCGATACGAACACTTCCCAAGGCGCACTGTCGCTGAAAGCCACGGCAAAGTCCCTGAGGGGCGGATGGCGGACCCACAGGTAACGCAGTCTCATTGACGTGCCCCCCTTCCTTGCTCGCGACGATTGATCTCCTTCAGAATGATGGCAACATCCGCGAGTGCCACATCTTCCTCAGCGCGGTTATTGTTTTCATCCTGGCGAAACGAACGGAAAGCAGTCAAATAGTCGGTAAGGCCAGTATTGGGATTGTCACGTGGCAGGCTGATTTTCAGAATAAGCCCCATCGCGGCCAGTTGTTCCAGCGTACGACGCATCTCGGCCTGACTAACCTCGAGATGCTCAATCATCCAAATGATATGTGGGCTGGTGCAAAACTCCTCAAAAAATGATGGATCATCGGCCAGCACTGCTCCCCTCCACCTGAGCACAGCGCCCAAAACCCGACATTGGAGTTCAGAAAGTGCTTTGATCGCTGTTTCTCGGCGTCGGCGAGAGAAAGTGGTGTTGCGTTCGGGTGGTGCGTGTTCAGTGATTTCCACTCGATTCTTCGGCATACCCAACCCCAACGCGGCATCGCGCTCGCGAGCGGCCTTGGATAGTTCGTCGCGGTGCTGTTCCCGCCATGCGACGGTGAGAGATCCGGAAAAGCCTTCGATTACCAGATGCTGCAGCAAGGAACTTTTCAACGTACTACTCGCAACAATGCCTTGCTCTACCTTGTGGAGTTCGTCAAGTTGGTCTGCGAATCTGCGTTGCAATTCAATTGGCGGCTTTGGGATTCGGATGCTACGGATAAGGTCAAGGTTCAAATTTTCTTGTTGGCCTCCACGCCCCAAAGAACGAACAAAGTCGTAAGAGATCTGAAACCATACCCATAGGTAGTCAGGATAGAATGCTTCGCTCGGCAACAATGCCGCACAAGCCTGATTGCAGCAAGCCTCTATGGCTAGCTTGCCAGTACGGCCTCTCGTCTGCCCTTGTCCGTACATAGCGATTAATATTGACTCGGGCGGCAATAACTTGGCATTGCAACTCTGCAATCCCGTTCTGGTTAACGCTTCTCCAGTATTTTCGATCAGTGAATCGGTAAGGTCGGTTGATTTCACCCATGAGTACATGGTACCAAAGTTTGATGACTTGTCACGCGATGGTGTGCCACCCGTTGCTACCTCAACGTAATCACCAAGATAAACGATGTCCCATTTTGAATTTATCCGTGGCGATGGTGAACCGAAGAGATTTACGAATAGAGATCGTTTTGTTGGAGCAAGAAAATTAGAACACTTGATTCTTAATCGTTTAATACTTTCCGCCTCCTTCAATATCTCGACTATGCGATGTTGTTCGAGTAGGGGGGGGAGAGGTAGTTTGACTCGGTTAAAAAACTCTGGTGGCACGCGCTGCAACCCCCCGGTGCCGACAAAGGCTGCGGCCGCCTGTTCGCGAAACCATGGCTGGCGAATGAAATGGAAAATGTAGTCAGCCAGAAGGTAGGGACCGGGCCGTAAAACGTGAAACTCTGTCGAGCCAAAGCCCAAACCGTTGGTCAATCCATGAACGATAGCGGCCTTTCCGTTTTCCATGCACGGTGTGACCTTGGCAAAGAGAATGTCACCCTCTCGAAATGATGTATAACCATTCGCTACATCGACATAATCGCGCATTTCTGGCTTGGCAATCCGGCCCCTTTCCTCGTCGACCGCCGCCATTGGCACAAATGTTACCTGTGTATCACTGGATGGACGCTCGTTTGTCAACATGCGTGGATTGATCTGGCAGACATCCAACAGACAAACCTCCCGCCACTCCTCTGGCCATTTCATGCCCGCCCCTCCACCATGGCCTGCAGACGGTCGAGTCCGGCGAGAATGCCTTGCTCAATGCCGCGCAACTCTTCGATAAGATCGTTCACCGGCATATCACTCGCGATTTCGGTAAAGTCGAAGGGTTTATACTGACCAGCGGATAGATTCCAACGACGGGCTTCGATACAGTCGGGGTCGAGCAATCCATCGATAAGCGTCTCACCATCGTACAGATTCACGGCCTGGATGTATTCCGGGCGCACGTTGCCTTGGGCATCATGGGAACCTGTGATCCGACCATCCTCTGATCGCCATTCAGGGTTGATACTCCAAACGCGCAACGGGACACACCACTGTTTTTGGATGATAGCCTCACGCACAGGAACAATGTCCAGGCTGCGCAAATCGACATCGTAGCCGTCAATCTTGGCGACTTCGTGCGCCAACCTCTTGAGTATCTCGCCAGTATTGTCGACGCCGCGCACCAACTTTTTGAGTTCCACGTCCATGTTGGCAATGGGGTCGGCTTGCTGGGCATCACTCGCATGCCTTTGCGCATCGCGGGTGAGTTCGCGCCAGAGTCTGACCGCTGGACCGTCATCTTCGAAAAAGACCTGCACATCCTTGACGGCCCGGTTCCAGTCGGTGCTGGCAGTTCTACCGCCATGGGCAAAGTGCCAATGAGC